>JBAWDM010000074.1:0-47958 GCA_049590735.1 Asticcacaulis sp.
CCTTCAGGTAGACGGCGCCATCAAGCGGTCGGTCGAAATCAATTCCTTGTCGAAAACCTATGCCATGGCCGGTTGGCGCGTGGGCATGGTCGTCGGCAATGAGGAGATTTGCGCAGCTCTGGCCCGCGTTAAATCCTATCTTGATTACGGCAATTTCACCCCCGTTCAGGTGGCCGCCGCCGCTGCCCTCAATGGCCCGCAGGATAATGTCGATGAGATCCGCGCTACCTATAAGTCGCGCCGCGATGTGCTGATTGACTCCATGAAGCGCGCCGGCTGGGATATTCCGCCGCCACCGGCATCTATGTTCGCCTGGGCCAAGATCCCGCCGAAGTTCGAGCACATGGGCTCGATGGAATTTGCCAAAATGCTGATCGAAGAAGCGCATGTCGCCGTAGCCCCCGGTTTAGGCTTTGGTGAGTATGGCGAAGGCTATGTGCGTCTGGGTCTGGTCGAGAACGAAAACCGCATTCGTCAGGCGGCGCGTAATGTCAAAAAGCTCCTGCTGCCAAATGATAAAACCGTTCGCATCGAAGAAGACGTCTGAGGCGCTTTGACATCCTGCAACAACTTGTAACCGAACTGTCTGATTTATATGGCATTTCGGTTACAGTTGCCTATCAATCCATTTAACACTTTCGTAATCACTTTGACTCTTGCGACAAGATAGGGTTCATTAGTTATTGTGCAGTGCAACCACTTGCTGGAATCTTATTTTCGACGACCGGTTTCCATATGGTTCGCCCTGACAGCAAAGCATATCGATACAAGAGATAAAACAAGAGGTGTCGTGATGGTCAGTTTAGAGTTCGATCTGAATACAGAGTTTGAATCTGACGCATTTTTTGGCGCTTTTTTTAAGTTTGTCGAAGCCGCTTCGATTGCCGACACAGATGCTATCTCCGTACATTCCGATCCAACGGGCGACCATCAAACCAAGGTTGTGACGTTTCAGGACGCGCAACAGGCGGATGATTTTAAATCCTATTGGACACAGCGCCGCAAATGGCTTGGCCTCTAGGGCGATAACCCTGTAGTCTTGACGCATCTGTAACGCGAATCCCTGATATGCTGCGCCTGAGACATCTTCCGCTCAAATATCGCCTGCCACTTATTCATGGCGGCCTGAATGTGCTGGGGCGCATCAAAGCCTTAGGCTGGCAAAAGGCCAATCCAGAGGCCCCAAAGACCGGTGACTTTGTGGCATCGGGGTTTTTTCAGGAAACCACCGGCATAGCGCAAGGCGGCAGGCTCAGCCTGAAGGCCTTTGACTCAGCCGGTTACAAAATGCAAACCCATGATCTGCGCCCCTGTTTCCGTCACATTTTATTCGGGGGCCTGTCCTTGCCCGGCCATGATGGCGTCTGGTATATTCATGCCAATGCGCCGGAGGTTTTGGTGGCCTTGATGGCGCACGACCCGAAATCCTGGGGCCATCGTTACCGCATTGCCTATTGGGCATGGGAGACTCCCAAGGCCCCGCGGGGCTGGCTGTTTGTGGCGGATTACCTGCATGAAATCTGGGTGCCCTCGCAATTTGTCCATGATGCTTTGGCGGCCATGTTTAATGATGCTCTGCGCGCCGATCTCATCCCCCGCCTGCGCGTCATGCCCCATCCTGTACCGATACCGCCAGCAGGGCGTGACACAGAGGCGCGCCATAGATTCGGTTTACGCGATGATGTCTGCGAGGTTTTGTGCCTGTTCGACACCAAGTCCTCCGCCGTGCGCAAGAATCCTTGGGGCGCGCTGGAGGCCTGGCAGGTAGTCTTTCCGACAAGCCAGGATCAGGCGCGCCTGACACTCAAGGTCAGCGACCTGTCCGATGACAAGGCCACCGCACAAAGACTGCAAACCCTCCTCTATGGCCGCAGCGATATCCGTCTGATCAGCGAGCGTTTATCTGAACGTGACATGGAAGCCTTTGTCGGGGCGTTTGATGTGCTGATCTCGTTGCACCGTTCCGAAGGCTTTGGCCTGTCCCTCGCTGAGGCTATGGCCGCCGGTGTAGTGGTGATCGCAACCGGTTGGTCGGGCAATACTGACTTTATGACCCAAAAAAATGCCAGACTGATCGGTTCAAGTCTGGTAGCCATTCACGACCCCGAAGGCGGTTATGGGGGGCTTTTGCGCGATCCGGCTCAGGTCTGGGCCGAACCGGATCCGGAAGCGGCATCGGCGGCTTTGCGCGATCTGACTGGTTCTGAGGCCTTACGCGCGCAGCTGAAGCCGGCCGCGCTGAAGGCTATACGTGCCTTGCATGTACCGTGGCAGCCTCCTGCTCTGAGCCAATTACCGTTCAATAATTGGCTTAAACATGACGCATGAGAAACCTGGCAGGATTATTGCCCGAAGAACGCCGGAATCGTCAGCCATGACAGCCAGTGTCCGGCGCGCCATGCGGCTGACGGCCCGGCTTAATCGCCTGACCTATGACGATGCAGCTGAGGTGCGGGCCCTGTTCAGCGAACTGACCGGTCAGGCATTGGATGACGGCTTTTTCCTGATACCACCTTTTTATGCGACGGGCGGGGCCGATACGCGCATCGGGCGTCATGTCTTCATCAACCAGAACTGCACCTTCTATGATCTGGGTGGGATAGATATTGGCGACGATGTGATGATCGGTCCGAATGTCAGCCTGATCACCTCTGGCCACCCGATTGCCCCCTCTGAGCGCCGCAACGGCGTCATCGCCAAACCCATTGTCATCGGCAGGAATGTCTGGATCGCCGCCGGTGTCACGGTCATTGGCGGCGTGACTATAGGCGAAAATTCGGTTATCGCGGCGGGCTCAGTTGTCACCAAGGATGTACCTGCCAATACACTGGCAGGCGGCAATCCAGCGCGGGTCATTCGTGAGATTGGCAATTTAGACTGAAACTCTGACGAATTCAGACCATAAACTGGCAACACATTTAGGCGGCACGGACTGACGTCAAAAATTCTTCGGCCATAGTCTTAAGAGAGCGCGTTTCATTCGTCAGGTGCTGTACCTCATCAAGTGCATTCTGTGCTTGCTGGCCCGTATGACTGGCGGTTTCACTAACCTCTTCAACAGTTCCTCTAATCTCGCTGGTTGAATCGGCGACTTCGGCAGTAGATCGTGATATTTCTCCGACTGCTGCTGTTTGCTGGCTCACGGAATCAGAAATGGCCGTAGAAATATCTCTTAGCCCCATGACCATATCAGTAATAGCAATCATGGCTTCGGCCGCTTGATGTGTAGCGTCCTGAACGCCTTTGACCTGATGGCTGATTTCTTCCGTCACCCTGGCCGTTTGCTGCGCCAAAGCCTTAACCTCAGTCGCTACGACATTAAAGCCACGCCCAGCCTCACCTGCACGCGCCGCCTCAATCGTGGCATTAAGTGCCAAAAGATTGGTTTGAGATGTGATCTGGGTAATCATCGCGATACTGGAGCCAATACTATTGGCCGCAAGGTTCATCTGCGCCACCTTCTCATTGGTCTCTTGTGCCTTGGCAGCCGCGGCTTCGGCGGCACCGGCAGCACGTTCAGCCTGATCAGCAATAGCATTGGATGAGGCTGCCATCTCTTCCGTAGCGCCGGCAACGGATTGTACATTACCACTGGCCGATTCCATGGCAAAGGCGACATCACGGCTACGGTTGCGTGTTTGCTCGGCATGCGTACTTAACTGCGTGGCGGTATGACCCAGCGCCTGAGTCGATTGCCAAGACTTTCTACTATATTCAATACAGACGACTCGAACCGATCGGCCATATCCAACATGGCTTGACGCCTTGAAGTAATGGCTTCTTCTTCCAAACGGTGCTGGTTGAGGCGCATGCCTTCAGTTTCAGCAAGATTGGTTTGAAAAGCACCCAGCGTTTCGACAATCACCCCTGTTTCATGTCGGTCTTGTTGATAAGGAATATCCGAAACGGTCTCGCCCTTAATAAGCCGCTGCATCAGCCCAGATAAAACAGTCAACCGCCTAGACAGGCCTTTAGCAATTACAAAGGTCATGCCCAGCCCTAATAGTAAAACGAGAGCAGCTAAGCCCAGTTCGGTTAGCATCAGGGCGATATTCTTATCGACTCGTGCCTGCAACATGGCTTTCAGGTCGCGGTTGCTCGGTATGAAAAGATCGTCAGACGCCCTCAAAAACTGGTCGTAATTAGCATCGGAGCGCGCCTTACGAAAGCTGGTAGCGACATTCATCAACGCATCTAGCTTTACGCTTGTATCGCCGGACAAAGCCTTACGTGAGGTGTATGAGCCCGATTTGAGCAACGAGTCTTTGACGGCCGCCACCGCATTATCAAATGTAACTTCATCTGTTTGATGGGCGACATCTGTATCTGCCGCCTCACGTGTATTATAGAGTGCGCGGCCGGCCATGATAAGTTGCGGCATTTTCACGGCAACGGTGTCCATCATATAAAAGCTGTCGAGATCTGGATCCAGGATCAGATTTGATTTGTCAGTGATGTCCGCAATCAATCCGTTGGCGGCTTTCAAAAGTGGCTCACCGGACATATCTATCAACTTCTCAGCCTTTGAAGGCTCGATCATATTTGTGTTGAGATTGGCCGATGCCGTCAGAACCTCAATCTGATCAGATGGCAGGCTCGAACCGGTAGCGCCATTTGTCATGGCAGGCCAGACAGCATCGAGATATTGTGCGCCACGCATTTCAGTGCGGGCAAAATTCACCGTTTTCATGTGGGAAATATAGAGCAAAAAACCGGTAAATAGGACTGGCAAGACCATCAAAAGACCCAGCAGTCGCATACGCCCCGAAATGCTAACTTTTGCGTTTATTGTATCCAGAATGCGCAGCATATAATACCAAGCCCTCAATTTAAATAACGCAGTTATAGTGAGTTAGCATAAGCGCAGCGTAATTTAATAATGCGTTAAAAAATAACGTAGTTATGAAAATATCAACATAAATTATAAGGTTATTTTCTTTTGAGAATTTACTTAAAACTGTGCACGCACGCCAACGCAACCTTCATACGATAAAAACGGATGATAGATGGTGCGACAGCGTGGATGATACCCTGTCTTTGAATGACCCATGACCTATCTATATAGACTTGACTCTCGTATAGATTTCGGTCAAAGAACCCCCACATCCGCGCTGAGTTTGAGCGCTTCATCACGAAACCCTTTGTCGACACAGCCTTTTCCGCATGGAAATAACGAGGTCGAAAAGGCTCCCCGTCAGCGCGTTGCGCCCACGGGGGTTTTTTGTTTTTGTGGTCAGGCGCTGAAAACAGCACGGCAAGACAGGATAATGTGACCATGTTCGACAGCTTAAACGACCGCCTTTCCGGTTTGTTTGACCGCCTTAGCGGACGCGGCGTTCTTTCGGAAAAGGACGTCGATGAGGCCCTGCGCGAAGTCCGCGTGGCCCTGCTTGAGGCCGATGTCGCCCTGCCTGTGGTGCGCCAGTTCATGACGCATGCCCGGGAAATGGCCACGGGCGAAGCCGTCATTAAGGCTGTCCGCCCCGCCGATCAGGTGGTGAAAATCGTCTATGATGGCCTGATCGAGATGCTGGGTGGCGAAACGCCTGAGCCGATCAATCTGGCTGCCGTGCCGCCTGTTGTGATCCTGATGGCCGGTTTGCAGGGGTCGGGTAAGACGACCACCTCCGCCAAGCTGGCCTTGCGCCTGACCAAGTTTGACCGCAAGAAGGTCATGATGGCGTCGCTGGATACGCGTCGCCCTGCCGCCATGGAGCAGTTGAAGCTTCTGGGTGAGCAGATCGAGGTCGCTGTCCTGCCGATCGTGGCTGGCCAGGGCCCTGCCGATATTGCCCGCCGCGCTCTGCAATCGGCCAAGATTCAGGGCTTCGACGTTCTGATCCTCGATACGGCCGGCCGCACCACGCTCGACGAAGCGCTGATGAGCGAAGCCGCCGAAATCGCCAAAATCTCTAAGCCGACCGAAACCTTTCTGGTGGCCGACAGTCTGACCGGGCAAGACGCCGTGCGCACGGCGGCGGCGTTTCATGAACGCCTGCCCCTGACCGGCCTGATCCTGACGCGCGCCGATGGCGATGGTCGCGGCGGTGCCATGTTGTCGATGCGTGCCACCACCGGCCTGCCGATCAAATATCTGGGGGCCGGTGAAAAGGTTGATGCGCTGGATGTGTTTGATGCCCGCCGTATTGCCGGCCGCATCTTAGGTCAGGGCGATGTCGTCGCTCTGGTCGAAAAGGCCTCGCAGGAACTGGATGTCGCCAAGGCTGAGGCCATGGCGAAGAAAATGGCCAAGGGGCAGTTTGATCTGAATGACCTGTCCGAGCAATTGCAGCAAATGAAGCGCATGGGTGGCATGAGCGGCATTATGGGCATGCTGCCCGGCGTACAAAAGGTCAAAAAGCAGATTGAGGAGTCGAACCTCAACGACAAGATGCTCGACCGCCAGGTCGCCATCATCGCCTCGATGACCAAGACAGAGCGTAAGAAACCCGACCTGCTGAATGCCTCACGCAAACGCCGGATCGCTGCCGGTGCCGGCGTTGAGGTGTCCGAAATCAACCGCCTGCTCAAGCAACAACGCCAGATGGCCGACACCATGAAGATGATGGCCCGTTCCAATGGGCGCGGCCAGATGGGGCAGATGGCCAAGATGTTCGGCATGGGGGGCGGCGCACAACCTAATATGGCCGAAATGGCCAAGAAGATGGGCGCCAGCCAACAACAGGCAGGCCCCGGCGGAAATCCGCTCGCCGGCCTTAATCCGGCGCTGGATCTCGAAAAACTGAAATCTCTTGGCGGCGGGAAAATACCCGGCGCCACCCCCCCATCGGGCCTGCCCAATCCTTTTGGACAAGGCGGCCTTCCGGGACTTCCCGGCGCAAAGCCATTCGACCCAACCAAGAAATAATTTTTAAAGGAATACCCTCATGCTTAAGATTCGTTTGTCACGCGGTGGCTCCAAGAAGCGCCCCTACTACACTATCGTCATTGCCAATGTGACCGCCGCCCGCGACGGTAAGTTCATCGAAAAGGTCGGCACCTATAACCCTATGCTGCCTAAGGACGCGCAACGCGTTACGCTCAAGGTTGAGCGCATTGCTGACTGGCTCAAGAAGGGTGCGCAGCCGACGGACCGCGTGGCACGCTTTCTGGCGCAGGAAGGCCTCGTAAAGTGGGAACACGGCAACAACCCGCAAAAGGCGGTTCCCGGCAAGAAGGCACAAGAGCGCGCGGCTGAACGCGCCCAACGCGAAACCGACCGAATCGAAGCCGAAGCGGCTGCCAAGGCTGAAGCGGCAGAAGCCAAGGCTGCGGCTGCGGCCGCTGCCGAAGCCGAAGCCGCCAAGAACGCGCCTGTTGCCGAAGAAGCCCCTGCTGAAGACGCTCCGGCAGAAGACACCGTTACCGAAGAAACCGCCGCTTCGGAATAAGCTTCGTTTAAGCTTAAAGAATATGAAGGGTCAGGATTTGCGTCCTGACCCTTTTTCTATATAGGGAGATTTATGACCCAACCCGATCTGATCTTTGTGGCGCAGGTAAGTGCCGCCAATGGCCTGAATGGCGAATTCAAGCTGCTTAGCTTTATGGATGAGCCCTTTGCCGTGCTGGAATATAACCCGCTTCTCAATGAGAAGGGCGAACCGGCACTTGTCATCACCAAGGCGCGCGAACACAAGGGCAATCTGATCGTCAAGGCCGAGGGCGTGGCAGATCGCACCGCCGCCGACAAGATCAAAGGGCTGAAACTCTATATAGACCGGGCCGACCTGCCTGAACCCGAAGACGACGAATATTATATCACCGATATGATCGGCATGAAGGTGTTTGACGTGGCAGGTGCTGAGGTCGGACGCGTCATGGCTGTCGAAAATTTTGGTGCCGGCGATCTTTTGGATATCCGCCCACTCAAAGGGCCAAACTTCTATCTGTTGTTCATCACTGAAAACGTCCCCGAAGTGCACATGGCTGAGCGCAGACTTGTGGTCGATCTGAGCGGTATATAGTTTATGTCTGAAACGCCCCTAATCATCGCCTTTGATGGCCCGGCCGCCTCTGGCAAGGGCACCCTCGCATCTGTGATCGCTGCCGATTATGGCCTTCCCTATCTCGATACGGGTCTTTTGTATCGTGCGGCTGGCTATCTGGCTGACACGAAGGGCATTGAACCCACCAAAGCTGCCACCCTGATCACGCCGGACGTGCTGGCCAATGAGGCCCTGCGTGATCGAGCGGCCGGTGAGCGCGCCTCGCAGATTGCCGCCATACCCGACGTCCGCTTGGCGCTTTTGAAATATCAGGTCGATTTCGCGCATCAGGCCTCAGGTGCCGTGCTGGATGGCCGCGATATCGGCACGGTCATTGCGCCGGACGCCACCGTAAAGCTGTTTGTCACCGCCACCCCTGAAATTCGCGCCCATCGTCGTTGGCTGCAACTGGTCAAGCTTGATCCGGCACTTTCTGAGGCCGAAATTCTGGCCGACATCCGGCTTCGGGATGCGCGCGATTCGTCGCGATCCAGCGCGCCTTTGCAAATCGCACAAGATGCGCTCTTGCTAGATACGTCCGACTTAGGTATAGACGCAGCCATCGCGACTGCGCGATCCCTTGTGAAAAGCCGCTGTGGTGCCTAGGCATCAAATCCAACAGCCGCTTGATTAGAGGCAACACACCGGGACGCCATCGGGGCCGCTTAAGCTTCAAACCTATGTGCATGCGCATGTAAGCTTTTGAATCGTCTGCAGTTTGCCTGCACCGCACCCTATTGAAACCGGCACACGCTGTTTTTCAACGCTATACCAAAAAAACCAAAGCCGCACCCCGCGCATCTTCCCTTATGACGCCACGGCCTCGATGTCGTCATATGGATCAGAAGAACCGGACACGCGCCAACCCAAAAAATGAGACTTTATGAGCGAATACAACCCGTCACGCGACGATTTTGCTGCCCTGCTTGATGAATCCATGCACGGCCGCGACATGCTTGAAGGCCAGGTCATTCACGGCCTCGTCGTCGCTGTCGAAAAAGAATATGTCATGGTCGATGTCGGTCTGAAGACCGAAGGCCGTATCTCCATCAAAGAATTTGCCCTGGCTGACGGCGCGACCCTTAAGGTCGGCGACAATGTCGAGGTCTATCTTGAGCGCGTTGAAAACGCCATGGGCGAAGCGGTTATCAGCCGTGAAAAAGCCCGCCGCGAAGAAGCCTGGACTCGCCTTGAAGTAATCTTCAACAAGGGCGAGCCGGTCATGGGTACGATCGTGGGTCGCGTTAAAGGCGGCTTTACGGTGGATATGGACGGCGCATCCGGCTTCCTGCCCGGTAGCCAGGTCGACATCCGCCCTGTGCGCGATGTGGCCCCGCTGATGAACAAGGAACAGCCTTTCGCCATTCTGAAAATGGACCGCCCGCGCGGCAATATCGTCGTGTCGCGTCGCGCCATCCTCGAAGAAGCCCGTGCAGAACAACGCACTGAGCTGGTCGGTCAACTGGCCGAAGGCGAAATCCGTGACGGCGTTGTCAAGAACATCACCGATTACGGTGCGTTTGTTGACCTCGGCGGCATTGACGGCCTGCTGCATGTTACCGACATGTCGTGGAAGCGCGTTTCGCATCCATCGCAAGTTCTCAATGTGGGCGATGCCGTTAAGGTTCAGATCATTAAGATCAACCCCGACACACAACGTATCTCGCTCGGCATGAAGCAGCTCCAGTCCGATCCGTGGGAAGGTGTTGACCTGAAATACCCCGTCGGCGGCAAGTTCTCGGGCCGTATCACCAACATCACCGATTACGGCGCCTTTGTTGAGCTGGAATCCGGCGTTGAAGGTCTGGTACACGTGTCTGAAATGTCCTGGACCAAGAAGAATGTCCATCCGGGCAAGATCGTTTCGACTTCGCAAGAAGTTGACGTGGTCGTCCTCGAAGTGGATGCCGCCAAGCGCCGCGTCTCGCTCGGCCTCAAGCAAGCTCAGGACAATCCCTGGGATTCGTTCCTGGCCGCGCACCCTGTGGGTTCGACCATCGAAGGCGAAGTCAAGAATGCCACGGAATTTGGCCTGTTTATCGGTTTTGAAAACGAAATCGACGGCATGGTTCACCTGTCCGACCTCGACTGGAACCTGCCGGGCGAAGAAGCGATTGCCAAGTACAAGAAGGGCGATCTCGTCAAGACCAAGGTTCTCGATGTGGACGTCGAAAAAGAACGCATCTCTCTGGGTATCAAGCAACTGGGCTCTGATCCGATGACGGGTGACGTTTACAAGAAGGGTCAAACCATCACTGTGACCGTGACCGAAGTCACCACCGGCGGTATCGAAGTGCGCTTTGGCGACGACGATGCCCCGATGTCGGCCTTTGTCCGCAAATCAGACCTGTCGCGTGACCGCAACGAACAACGTGTTGAGCGTTTCGCCGTCGGCGACCGTATCGATGCGCAAGTGACCAATATCGACAAGGCTGCCCGCAAGGTGTCCGTTTCGATCAAGGCGCTGGAAATGTCGGCTGAAAAAGAAGCGATTGAGCAATATGGTTCACAGGATTCGGGCGCTTCGCTCGGTGACATCCTGGGTGCGGCTCTGCGCGACAAGCAAAGCTAGAATACCGGACAGCATGCCAAACGGCATGTAACCGGATAGCAGACCTGAAGAAGCCGGAGTCCTGTCAGGGACTTCGGCTTTTTCGTGTCCCATGACCCTCTGTCGTTGGTCGCTCATTAGAGGAAACAAGGGCGCTAAGCGGCCCCTGTGCCCGCTGTGACACCACGTCCGCGGCGGGAATGTGGTCGACATCTTAAAAAAAACTTAATGCTGTTAGCGCTATCAATACGTTAATTTATGTCCAACCCCTTGAACTGGCTTTCATTTTCAATCATGCTCAGTTTTTTCCGGTTTACACGGGTGGACGACATAGCCATGCTAAAATCAGAACTCATTGAGCGACTGGCTTCAGAATATCCGCACCTGACGCAAAAAGACGTTGAGCGCGCGGTTAATCTCATTTTAGAATCCATGATTACCACCTTAGAAAAGGGTGGCCGCGTTGAACTTCGCGGCTTTGGCGCGCTTTCGGTCAGATCACGCCCCGCGCGCGCCGGTCGCAATCCGCGCACCGGTGAATCGGTCAAGGTGCCGGCTAAACATGTGCCCTTTTTCAAAAGCGGCAAAGAATTGCGTGAACGCCTCAATCTGAGTGGCGACGATAACGCTTAAAAATCTGTCTTTGAGGAAATTCTTATGAGTATGGCTTCTGAATTCAAAGCTTTTTTGATGCGCGGCAATGTGGTCGATCTGGCCGTCGGTGTCGTGATCGGCGGCGCCTTTGGCAAGATTGTCACTTCGCTGGTCAATGATATCATCATGCCCCCCATCGGCTATATGACCGGCGGTGTGGATTTTTCCAAACTTGCCTGGACCCTGCCCGCCTCCAATCCGGATCAGGCCCCCGTAGTGATCGGCTATGGTCTGTTCATCAACACGATTATTCAGTTTGTCATCATTGGGGCGGCTATCTTCTTTGCCGTCAAGGCGATCAACCGGCTTAATCCACCGCCGCCCGCCGCTGAGCCTGCTCCGGCCGGCCCCACTCAGGAAGAGTTGCTGGCGCAAATATTGGCGGAATTGAAAGCCAAGCCTTGATAAAAAAGACCGGAGTAAACCTCCGGTCTTTTTATTATTCAAATAAGGATGCCAGCCCGATAATCGGCATGTCCGAAACCGTCGCTCTATACACGGGAATCTCGCTGACAAAATCGCTGAGGCGGCCTTTGTCGGTATAGCGCTTCACAAAGGCATCAACATTGAACAGATCCCCCAAAAGATCCAGAAGCTCGCCCGTCAGATAGATACCGCCGCGCGCGCCCAGCATAAGGCCGGCATCAGAGGCAAAGGCCGCAAACCAGCCCATACTGAGATCAACGCATTGCCTTGCCCGGGCATCGCCTGCGGATGCCAGAGCGATAATTTCCTCAACGCCTCGAATCGCTTCGCCTGAGCCGTCAATGTGCACCAAAGCTTCCCAGATGTTGGAAAGGCCCGATGTGGACACGACCCGTTCACGCGAGACATGACCGAATTTTTGCACCAGAAAACGCAACACAGCATCTTCGGTCTCATTCGTGGCCGCCAAGTCGGAATGGCCCCCTTCGGTCGGCATAACCGTCCATCCGCCCAGTCCATCCGGCGCCAGCGCAGAAATACCCAAACCTGTGTGCGGGCCAATCACGGCCATCACCTGCTCAGGTATAGCATCGCCACCACAGATTTTGACATATTCATTGGGCTCAAGGCGCGGAACAGCCAGAGCCAGGGCGACAAAATCATTGATCAGATTGACACGTTGGGTTTGCAGGAATTCGCGCATATCCTGACGGTCAATAGAAAAGCCGTGATTGGGTAATTGCACCACACCCTGACGATCCCAGCCGGGCACCGAAATAGCCGCGCCAAAAAGCTCAGGCGAGCCCTGAGCATCCAGATAATCGCGAATTGCAGTTTTAAAACTGTCTAAGCCCTTGCAAGCATATTGCGCAATATCCCGCGCCCGCTCACCTGGCTTTGAGACAGCCAGTCTAAGATAGTTTGGATTTGTCATGTTGCTTAACAACACAAACCTGGTCATGATTTCGTCCCCGTATATTTTATTATTTTAACCACCACATAGAAAAAAGACGATCTGTGGGTTGGTTTAATTATATTGGAAATCTATATGGTGAAACTTGATGATTACTAAAGATTATTCCAAAAATATGAGCTGATCAGGTGTTTTATGCGCATACAGGTGAAAATTTGCGGGATTTCTACGCTGACGGCGGCAAGAACGGCGCTTGAAAACGGTGCGGATTATCTCGGCTTTATCTCTTTTGCCAAAAGCCCGCGTCACCTGTCCCTTCAGGCCATGGCCGGTTTAATGCAGGCCATTCGTCATGAAAACATTCATGAAAATCGCAATGTCCCGCTGGTCAGTGTTGTGGTCAATCCGGACGATGATCTGCTGGAAGCCCTTACAACCACTGTAAAGCCGGATATGATCCAGTTGCATGGCAAGGAAACGCCGAAACGTGTGGCGGACATCAAGTCGCGCTTCAACATCCCGCTCATCAAAGCCATCAGTGTCAGCGAAAAAGCTGACCTCAATCAGGCAGCCGCCTATGAGCCCTATGTCGATTATCTGATGTTCGATGCCAAAACGCCCAAAGATGCCGCCATGCCCGGCGGACTGGGTCTCTTTTTCGACTGGTCGCTCATGCATGACTATGCCGGCACGAAACCGTGGTTTTTAGCGGGCGGGCTCAATGCCGATAATGCCCATAAGGCGGTAAACACATCGGGGGCGCTGCGACTTGATGTGTCATCCGGTGTCGAATCTGTCGCAGGCGTAAAGGATAACACGCTGATTTCGGCCTTTCTTAAAACGGCAAAGTCGTTATAAAGCGGTTTCTTTCATGTTCGCTCAAGCGCCGCGAGGGCTTTCCTCGCTAAAGCTCGGGCGGGCAGTCGCCCTTGCCAAACGATAAAACGTTTGGAGTTTATAATCTAAAAGGAAATATCACGGTGAGCGATCCCGTTTTGCGACCCAATAGCTATGCACAGCCTGACCCAAAGGGTCGGTTTGGTGATTTTGGTGGCCTGTATGTGCCCGAAACCCTGATGCCCTTGGTTTTGGAACTGACTGAGGCCTGGCAGGACGCAAAAAATGATCCCGCCTTCTGGGCTGAATATCACAGCCTGCTGAAGCATTTTGTCGGTCGCCCCTCACCGCTCTATTTCGCAGAACGCCTGACGCAGCATCATGGCGGCGCGAAAATCTATTTCAAGCGCGAAGAACTGAACCATACCGGCGCGCACAAGATCAATAACTGCATCGGTCAGGTTTTGCTGGCCAAACGCATGGGGCGCACCCGCATCATCGCGGAAACCGGCGCAGGCCAGCATGGCGTTGCCTCGGCCACTGTTTGCGCCAAGTTTGACCTGCCGCTCGTGGTCTATATGGGTGCCAAGGACGTTGACCGTCAGGCCCCCAATGTGTTCCGCATGAAGCTGATGGGGGCCGAGGTTGCCCCCGTCACCAATGGCGCTGGCACCCTGAAAGACGCCCTCAATGAAGCCCTGCGCGACTGGGTCACCAATGTGCATGACACCTATTACATGATCGGCACCGCCGCCGGCATGCACCCCTATCCCGAAATGGTGCGCGATTTTCAGGCTGTGATCGGCAAAGAAACCCGCGAACAAATTCTGGAAATGGAAGGCCGCCTGCCGGACGCCGTCATTGCCTGTGTCGGTGGCGGCTCCAATGCTATTGGCATGTTCCACCCCTTTATTAACGACGAAACGGTGCGCCTGGTCGGCGTCGAAGCCTCCGGTCATGGTTTGGATGTCTATAATGGTCACGCTGCCTCGCTTAACGGCGGCCGCCCGGGCGTTTTGCATGGTAACCGCACCTATCTGCTGCAGGATGAAGATGGTCAGATCCTCGAAGGCCATTCAATATCGGCGGGCCTTGATTACCCCGGCATCGGGCCGGAGCATGCCTATCTGCATGAGATCAAACGGGCGCAATATATCACCTGTACGGACGCAGAAGCCCTTGAGGCCTTTGCCCTCACCAGCAAGTTAGAGGGCATTATTCCGGCTTTGGAATCCTCACACGCCATTGCCAAGGTCGGTGATCTGGCCCGCGAAGTGGGCAAGGACGGCATCGTCGTGCTGAACCTGTCCGGACGCGGCGATAAGGACATTGCCACGGTCGCTAAATCTATGGGCGAAGCCGGAGGGATCACCGGATGAGCGTCGCCCGTATTGATAAGCGTTTCGCCGAGTTGAAAGCGCAAAACAAGGCCGCCTTTATTGCCTATATCATGGCCGGTGACCCTGATCTGGAAACAGCCTTTGAGATTCTCAAAGGCTTGCCTGCCGCCGGTGCCGATCTGATCGAGCTGGGTTTTCCCTTCTCTGATCCGATGGCAGAAGGCCCGACCATCCAGCATGCCGCCGAACGCGCCATAGCGGCCGGCACCAAGATGCGCCATGTGTTTGAGCTGGTGCGCCGTTTCCGCGAACTGGATCAGGACACGCCCCTTATCCTGATGGGTTATATGAATCCGGTCGATTTCATGGGCTATGACGCCTTTGCTGAGGCTGCCGCCAAAGCCGGTGCAGACGGCATGATCATTGTCGACTGCCCGCCCGAAGAAGCGGATGCGCTCACCGATGCGCTGGATGCCAATGATATGGCGCTTATTCGTCTGGCCACGCCGACAACGGATGCCAGCCGATTGAAAACCTTAGTAAAACGTACACGCGGCTTTATCTATTATGTGTCGGTTGCCGGTGTCACTGGCGTCAAATCTGTCAATGCCGATGCCATTGCCGATCAGGTCGCCCGTGTGCGCGAAGCCTCCGGTTTGCCAGTGGCGGTCGGTTTTGGTATACGCACGCCTGAAAGTGCTGCGGCCGTGGCCAAAATCGCCGATGCGGCGGTTGTCGGCTCGGCTCTGGTGGATGAGATCAAGACATCTTTACTGGAAAACACCCCGCCTGAAACGAAAGTGCTGGAAAAGGCCGCGCTTTTGGCACAGGCTGTGCATATGGCACGGACATAACCGGAGTTACTTAGAGTATGGCTATGGCTGATAAGTCGAACAAAGGCCCCAAATTGCCCCCTAAAAACACTGAGCGCCGCGAACGTGGCGGCTGGCTGTCCAAGATTGCGCCGGGTATTTCCAATCTGGTCAATCGCCGCGAAACGCCGGAAAATTTGTGGATCAAGGATCCCGACAGCGGTGATATGATCTATCGCTCCGATCTCGAGGCTGCGCTTTGGGTGACGCCCAGCGGTCGCCATATGCGCATCGGGCCCAAGGCACGCATGCAATACACCTTTGATGACGCGCAATGGGAAAGTCTGCCTACGCCCGAAGTCACCGAAGACCCTCTGCATTTTTCCGACGACAAACCCTATAAGGATCGCCTGAAGGCTGCCCGTGCCGCCACAGGTGAGCGCGATGTCATGGCCATGGGCTATGGGGCTGTGCAGGGTCAGAACTGCATCCTTTTGGTGCAGGATTTCGCCTTTATGGGCGGATCGCTGGGTATGGCTGCCGGAGAAGGTTTTATTGCCGCCGCTGAGGCTGCCATTGCCCGCAAATGCCCGATGGTGGTCTTTACCGCCGCCGGCGGTGCTCGCATGCAAGAAGGCGCTTTGTCGCTGATGCAGATGGCGCGCACGACCTTGGCGATTCAAGACCTCAAAAAAGCGCAACTGCCCTATATTGTTGTGCTGACCGATCCGACCACGGGCGGGGTTACGGCGTCCTATGCCATGTTGGGTGATATCCATCTGGCCGAACCCGGCGCGCTGATCTGTTTTGCCGGCCCGCGTGTCATCGAAAGCACCATCCGCGAAAAGCTGCCTGAAGGCTTCCAACGCTCAGAGTTTCTGGTCGAAAAAGGCATGGTGGATCGTGTCGTGCCACGCAATGAACTGCCCGAAGTCTTAGGTGCGCTCATGGCCATGCTGATGAATGGCAAACGCCGCGCCGCTTAAGTCTCAACAAAGGTTTGCAGGTTTTTCAGTTGCGCATCCCATTGACGGGCGCGCATCTCCAACCAATTTTGCGCCTGCGCTAAGCGTTCGTGTTTTAGTGTCCATGAACTGCTACGGCCCAGACGTACACATTGCACCAGACCTGCTTTTTCCAGCACATACAGGTGTTTGGTCACCGCCTGACGTGTCATCTGCCCGCCCCTGGTGAGATCAACAATAGACGCAGGCCCGCCTGCCCCTAACCTATCCACCAATTGCAAGCGGGTTTCATCACCCAAGGCCGCAAACAGTTCAGCATTATCTGGCAAGGTAGGCCTCGATCAGCTTGGTTTGCGCGGCCCATCCGCCTGCATTCATCAACATGGCTTCATGACGGCGATGCTCAGGCAGCTTATCAAAACCGGACTCCGTGATCACCAGATGCACCCCACCTTCAACAGGCGACAGCATAAACCGGCACACGGTCATGGGTTCGTCGCTATAATCATGCCCCTTATCGACCGCATAGGGATGCCAGTAAAAGCTAAAACAGGTCTTGGGTGTGAGCTCACCGACTTTGATCTCAAACGGGGTGCCCTCATGTGGCTTTTGCGCGGCGGCCACCTCATCATTGACCGTTGTGGGTACAATCACGCCTTTGAGCGGTTGACCGGCTACAAACGGCCCATCAAAGCGCACGCCAAACCAAAGTCCGAATTGTTGCGCGTCACTTATAGCAGCCCAAACCTTATCGAGTGACGCTTTTAGGCTGATCTCTTTACGGATTTCATCTGTCATTTGGCAACTCCTTGGCTGCCTTTTCATATGACGAAACACGCTAATACGCAACCAAAAAGTTGCTAATTATTACTCGACTGTCACCGACTTAGCGAGATTGCGCGGTTGATCGACATCTGTGCCCTTATGGACCGCGGTGTGATAGGCCAGCAACTGAATGGGTACAGAATAGATCAAAGCCGCGATAAACGGATCGCAATCAGGGGCCTTGATGAGCTTTAGAACACGCGCAGCATCGCCCGATAAGGTTGGGGCTTTTTCAGGCACATTGGTAATCATAATCACCCGCCCGCCGCGCGCCGCGACCTCCTGAACGTTTGAAGCCGTCTTTTCAAACAGCTCATCATCAGGGGCGATGACAACGACAGGCGTATTTTCGTCAATAAGAGCAATCGGGCCGTGCTTAAGCTCGCCTGCCGCATAGCCTTCGGCATGTATATAGCTGATTTCCTTAAGTTTTAATGCCCCCTCAAGCGCCAGCGGGAACATCTCACCGCGCCCCAGATAGATGACATCGCGCGCCTTAGACAGATCATAGGTCATGCGGGTAATTTCGGCATCCATACTAAGCGCTTCTGCCATCAGGCCGGGGGATTCCAGCAAGGTCTGCACCAGACGCGCTTCTTCGGACGCGTCGATCTGGCCGCGTTGCACGGCGGCGCAAACCACCAGGGACAACAGGGCCGAAAGCTGGGCCGTGAACGCCTTGGTGGAGGCCACACCGATCTCGGGGCCTGCGTGGGTCGGCCATAAAATATCGGCTTCCCGCGCCATGGTCGAGGAATGGACATTGACCAAAGCGGCGGTTTTCAGGCCGTTTTGCTGACACCAACGCAAGGCCGCCAGCGTATCAGCCGTTTCCCCCGATTGAGAGACGGCCAGCGCCAGCGTACCGGAGGCCACGGCCGGTGTGCGATACCGAAATTCAGACGCCACTTCAACATCGACCGGCAGACCGGCAATTTTTTCAAAGGCATAACGGGCGATCGAACCGGCATAAAAAGCCGTGCCACAGGCAATGATTTGCAGGCGCGACACCTGCGCAAAATCTATGCCGGCCTTGATATCAGCACGGACAGATTGCGCCACCGGATCCAGATAGGCCGAAAGCGTACGTTGCGTGCTTTCCGGCTGCTCGTGCACCTCCTTTTCCATAAAGTGACGATAGGCGCCCTTTTCGACCATAGCGGCAGACGCCGGCACATGCACAGTGGCGCGATTAACCAGCGTACCGGCTGCATTACGCACCTCAGCCTGATCGGCGTTCAGAATCACCCAATCCCCTTCTTCGAGATAGGTGACATATTGCGTAAACGGCCCGACCGCCAAAGCATCGGAGCCAAGGTACATTTCGCCTTCGCCCCAGCCCACAACAAGCGGCGAGCCACGGCGTGCGCCCAAAAGCGTATCCGGCGCGCCGTCCACCATAATCGCCAGCGCATAAGCCCCGTGCAACTGATCCAGCACAGCCTTGAAGGCATCTTTTAAAGACAGGCCTGAGTCTAAGGCACCATCCAGCATATGCGCGATCACTTCGGTATCGGTATCCGAATCAAACACCTGTCCTTTGGCCAGCAATTCGGCCTTAAGGTCCGCAAAATTCTCGATAATGCCATTATGCACCAGCATGACACGGCCATAGGCATGCGGATGCGCATTAGCTAAGTTCGGTGCGCCATGCGTGGCCCAGCGCGTATGGCCTATGCCGGTCGTGCCTTCAACCGGATCAGAGGTAATGACGGCCTCCAGATTGCGAATTTTTCCGGCGGCGCGGCGGCGCTTAAGGCCCTTAGGCGTTTGCACGGCAATGCCTGCACTGTCATAGCCGCGATATTCCAGGCGGCGTAAACTTTCCAGCAAACGGGGTGCCACGGGGGTTTTGCCGATGATACCAATAATGCCGCACATGGGGTCTTATTCCTTAGCTGGAGAGCGTAACAGGCTCTGCTTTAGCAGACAGTTTGTCAGCAAGACGTAAATTGCCATGACAAAAGATTACAACCGGACTCAAAATCTTTAACAAAATCAGTTTTTAAGACTTGTGTGGTAATAATTGCGCACAAAGTGTTTACGCCTGCTGTCTTAAGTTTCGCCTATAAACGTCCGTATACAGGCGTTAAAAACCCGATCAGAACCTAATAAAGATAAAGTTTCGAACATGACCACTCCACCAGTACAGGCTAGAAAATACTTCGGCACGGACGGCATACGCGGTCAGGCCAATACCTTTCCGATGACCGCCGAAGTCGCCTATCGCGTTGGTATGGCCGCCGGAAAAATGTTCATGTCGGAAACCGATCGGCGTCACCTGGTCGTGATCGGTAAGGATACGCGCCTGTCGGGCTATATGATCGAACCGGCTCTGGTGGCCGGCTTTACCTCGGTCGGCATGGATGTGCGGCTGTTCGGGCCTTTGCCGACACCGGGGGTCGCCATGATGACAAGATCTATGCGCGCTGATCTGGGCGTGATGATCTCAGCCTCGCATAACGGCTTTGCTGATAATGGCATCAAGCTATTTGGGCCGGACGGTTATAAGCTGTCGGATGAGTCAGAGCTGGCCATTGAGGCCCGCATGGACGGCAATATTCTGGTGGGGGTTGCTGACCCCTCAAAGCTGGGTCGCGTCCAGCGTGTTGACGACGCCCAGTGGCGCTATGTCGAAATCGCCAAGGCCACCTATCCGCGTCATCTGACCTTAGCAGGCCTGCGCATCGTCCTGGATTGCGCCCACGGAGCCGCCTATAAGGTCGCCCCTCTGGCGCTTTATGAACTGGGCGCCGAAGTCATCTGCATCGGCGTGGCGCCGGACGGGCTGAATATCAACGAAAAGTGCGGCTCCACCCAGCCACATCAGATGATCGAAAAGGTCAGGGAAATGCGCGCCGATATCGGCATTGCACTCGATGGGGATGCGGATCGTCTGGTGATCTGCGATGAGCATGGCACCCTGATTGATGGCGATCAGATCATGGCCATTATCGCCGCCAGCTGGGCCAAAAAAGGCCTGCTTAAGGGCGGCGGCGCCGTGGCGACCGTCATGTCTAATCTGGGTTTTGAACGCTTTATGGAGAGCCAGGGCCTGAAGCTGGAACGCTCCAAGGTCGGCGACCGCTATGTCATGGAAAAGATGCGCGAAGGCGGCTTTAATCTGGGTGGCGAACAATCCGGCCATGTCATCCTGCATGATGTCGCCACAACCGGCGATGGCCTGATGGCAGCGCTTCAGGTACTGGCGGTCATGGTCGAGCAGCAAAAACCGATGAGCGAAATCGGTCATCAGTTCGACACTGTGCCGCAATTGCTGAAAAACGTGAAATATAGCGGGGCCAATCCGATGGAGCGGCCCGATGTTCAGGCCGCCATCCGTGACGGCGAAGAGATACTCAAAGGTACAGGCCGTATTCTGGTGCGCCCATCCGGCACTGAGCCCCTGATCCGCGTCATGGCCGAAGGTGACGACGCCGGACAGGTCAAAACCGTTGTCAACCAGATCATCGACGCCATGTCCGTTAAGGCTTAAGGCGGCCTTCTTTTTAAGCTGGACTAAAATTGCGAATGCTTCCATCCTGCGGGCATAAATGCCCATAGGGAGGCATGATGCGTGAGACTGAACCCAGCGTGAGAGCGGACGTCGAAATTTGTAACAATAAGGGTCTGCATGCGCGGGCTTCGGCCAAGTTTGTGAAACTGGCATCCGGCTTTGATGCGCAGGTCTATGTCGTCAAAGACAATAACCGCGTCGATGCCATGTCGATCATGGGCCTGCTGATGCTGGCGGCCTCCAAGGGATCGTTTATCGGCATTGAGGCCGAAGGCCCTGAGGCCGAGGCCGCCGTGAGCGCGCTTGTGGCGTTGGTGGCCAATCGCTTTGAAGAAGACGAATGAGCCCATATCTGAAACTCAGCTACATGCTTCTTATGGCCGGTATGGCACTTGGCAGCGCCGCCATGGCCGAAGGTGTGCTGGGTTCAGAAGATGCACAATTAAATGCCACGCGCCCCCTTTATCGTGTCATTCCGCCTAAGGTCTCGGCTGAGCCTGCCGCCAAGATGCCGGACGCCCCCATTCCCTATACGGACTATAAGGCCAAGGGTTCCGGTGCCAACGCTAAGCCAGCCGAGACGGGCGCAACTGGAACGCATAAGCCTGAGGCTGTTAAACCGCCACTGCCTAAATTAGCGCCGCCCTTACCGCCCCCCGTGGCGCTTGAACCGGCTCCGGCCACACCTGACCTGCCGCCTATGGATTTGTCTGAGCAGCCCCTGTCTGCACCGCCCCCCGCCCCACCGGCAATGGCGGCCGCTTCCCACATCAGCCTGAGGTGCGAGACGCAAACCACGGAGGGCAAGCGCCTGATCTCAAAAGGCAGCTTCTATATTGATCTGTTCCCCTCGCCCGTTTTTCCGGACACGATGGCGGATTTCCAGTTTTTGTTTGTCGATCCGGCACACGATTCCCTGATCCGCGATTCCATGTGCATTGACACCCTCTGTTCGGCCAATGTCACCGTCACAGCCTACTACCTGCTCAATCAGGTGACACGTAAGGGGGCGGCGTTGCGTATCACGCTGGATCGCACAAAGGGTGCCTTCTATGCCGAGGAAATCGGCAGGAATGGCCGTAAGAGCGACGGCGCGCATCGCGGCGAACAGGGTTATTGCACCCCGCAGACACTGCCCACCCAACTATTCTAGAAAGCCAAACTATTTTAAGGGAATATGGCGAACGCGGAGGGACTCGAACCCCCGACCGTCTGCTTAGAAGGCAGATGCTCTATCCAGCTGAGCTACGCGTCCGAACCGCCCCCTCCCTAATCAGGGCGAGGGCATTAGGCAAGCCTGTATATTATTTGCCGGTCTTGATGTCGCGCTTGGCGGCCACACGCAAACGCAGCGCATTGAGCTTGATGAAGCCCGCCGCGTCGCGGTGATCATAGGCCACCTTGCCCTCTTCAAACGTGACCAAATCCTGATCATACAGCGAATACGGGCTTTCTCGGCCGATTATGGTCGTATTGCCCTTATAGAGCTTAACCGTGACACGGCCTGTGACCTTTTGCTGGCTGTAATCAATCGCCGCCTGCAACATTTCGCGCTCCGGCGAGAACCAGAAGCCGTTATAGACGATGGATGCGTATTTCGGCATCAGCTCGTCCTTCAGGTGCATGGCGCCGCGGTCGAGCGTAATCGATTCGATACCACGGTGTGCCGCCAACAGAATGGTGCCGCCGGGGGTTTCATAGACGCCGCGTGATTTCATGCCGACAAAGCGGTTCTCGACCAGATCAAGACGGCCAATGCCATTATCGTGACCCAGCTGGTTGAGCTTGGCCAGCAGGGTGGCCGGCGACATCGCCTCACCATTGATGGCCACGGGATCGCCGCGCTCAAAATCCATGGTGAACACAGTGGGCGTGTCGGGCGCTGCCTCAGGGGCGATGGTGCGCTGATAGACAAATTCCGGCGCTTCGACGGCAGGGTCTTCGAGCACCTTGCCCTCAGATGACGAATGCAGCAGATTGGCATCAACCGAGAAGGGCGCATCGCCGCGCTTATCCTTGGCGATGGGGATCTGGTGCTGTTCGGCAAAGGCCAGCAGGGATTCGCGGCTGGCGAAATCCCATTCGCGCCACGGGGCGATGACGTGGATGTCGGGCTCTAAGCCATAATAGCCCAGCTCAAACCGCACCTGATCATTACCCTTACCGGTGGCGCCGTGACAGACCGCATCAGCGCCGACCTTGCGGGCGATTTCGATTTGTTTCTTGGCGATCAGCGGACGGGCAATCGAGGTGCCAAGCAGATACTGGCCTTCATAGACCGTATTGGCGCGGAACATCGGGAAGACGTAATCGCGGACAAATTCTTCGCGCAGGTCTTCGATGAAGATGTTTTCGGGTTTAATGCCCAGAAGTTCGGCTTTTTTGCGCGCCGGTTCCAGCTCTTCGCCCTGACCGAGGTCGGCGGTGAAGGTGACCACTTCGGCCTGATACTCGGTTTGCAGCCACTTCAGGATGATCGAGGTGTCGAGGCCGCCCGAATAGGCGAGAACGACTTTCTTGACAGGCTTACTTGTGGATGAAGACATGGACGCGTGCTTTCTCAGCTAAGAGGGCAGGGAGTAATAAAGGCTCACGGCGCTTTAAGGTTTTGACGGACGTGATGCAAGTGACAATCGTGCAAAAATTGCAAGATGAAGGCGCTCTAAACCGTCACCTGCGTCCCCAGCTCCACCACGCGACCGGCGGGGATATGGAAGAATTCGGTCGGGTTGGTGGCGTTTTTCATCAGGAAGATAAACAGCTTATCCTGCCATAACGGCATGCCGGAATTGGCCGACGGCACGACGGAACGGCGGCCTAAGAAAAAGCTTGTCGCCATTATGTCGAACTTCAGACCCAGCTTACGGCAGACGCCCAGAGCCCGCGGCAGGTTGGGACTTTCCATAAAGCCGTAAGCCAGGGTGACTTTTTTGAAATCATCATTGATCAGCTCAATGGACACCCGATCGGCTTCCTTGACGCGCGGTGTATTGGTCGTCCTGACGGTCAGTATGATATTCTTTTCGTGCAAGACCTTATTGTGTTTCAGATTATGCATGAGCGCCACAGGGGCCGAATCCGCATCAGACGTCAGGAATATGGCCGTGCCGGCGACACGGTGTGGCGGACGCTTTTTCAGGATAGCAACCAGATCATTCAGCGAAACACTATCGCGTTTGGACTTGTCGGTCAGGGTCCGCGTACCGCTCACCCAGGTCAGCATGATAATGATCAGCACGGCGGCCAGCATGAGCGGCAAATAGGCCCCTTGCGGAATTTTCAGCATGTTGGAGCCAAAGAAGACCAGATCCAGCGCGCCAATCGGCAACAGCATGGCAATGGCCTGCCATATCTTCCACTTCCAGACATAGCGCAGGAAGACATAGGCCAGCATGGTATCCACCAGCATGGCCCCCGTCACCGCAATACCGTACATGGATGTCAGGTGCTCGGTCGAGCGGAAGGCAAACAGCAGGAACAGAACGCCAATCATCAGCATGGTATTGATCTGCGGTACAAATATCTGCCCGGCCTGCGTTTCCGATGTCCGCTTGATGTCAATGCGCGGCAAAAGCCCAAGCTGCACGGCCTGCTGCGTCATGGAAAAGGCGCCGGTAATGACGGCCTGAGAGGCGATGACGGTGGCGCAGGTCGCCAGAATGAAGATGGGCCAGTAGGCGACTTCGGGCACCATGCGCCAGAACGGGTTTTCCCGTGCCGACGGATCGGCCAGAGTCAGGGCCCCCTGCCCCAGATAGTTGAGCGTCAGACATGGCAACACGAAAAACAGCCAGGAATACTGGATCGGCTTTTTACCAAAATGGCCCATATCGGCATACAGGGCTTCGGCTCCCGTAACAGCCAGAAACACGCTGCCTAAGATGACAAAGCCGGTAAATCCGTTCGCAATCAGGAAGGTAATGCCATATTGCGGCATCAGGGCGACGAGAATGTTGGGATTGTCAAATATGTGATAGAGGCCAAGCGCGCCCAACACCAAAAACCATAAAACGGTTATGGGGCCAAAATACTTGGCCATATTGGCCGTGCCCTTGGACTGCACCATAAATAGTGCCACAAGGATAATGGCGGATATTGGCACAATCAGGTGTGACACATTACCACCAATCCCCGGCGCGTCCTTCAGACCTTCAACCGCGCCCAAAACAGACACGGCCGGCGTGATTATGCCGTCGCCATAAAACAGGGCGGCGCCGCATATGCCCAGAAACAGAACCGTAGGCGAATATTTGCCCAGTGCCTTTTGCGCCAGCGCCATCAGGGCCAGCGTCCCCCCTTCGCCCTTATTGTCGGCCCGCATCAGAAAGATGACATATTTCAGGGTAACGATCATGATTAGCGCCCAGAAAACCAGCGAGATCACCCCCTTGACCGCCAGTTCCGCATTAGTGCCTTCGCGCGTATGAAACAGAGCTTCGCGCATGGCATAGAGCGGGCTTGTGCCGATATCCCCGAACACAACGCCGACAGAGCCTATGGCCAGCGCCATAAAGCCGTCCTTGCCGTGACCGTGACTGCTAACCGATTCGTTTTCTATGGAGCCTGCGGGGCTGTGCGGGTGGCTGTCGGGCCCGGCATCACAATCGACGGAGGCGGAATCGGAGTCTGAAGACGATTTTTGCACCTTAATTTGCGAGTCAGGCCCTTCGGTATTTGTGCCCTTTGGGGCAGAGGTCGGCTCGGAAGGGGTATCCCCTGTCATGCATACTCTCCTGAGGTTGCCTGCAAACCAAAGGGTTTACACAGCCTTTTGACGGGAGGCCCTCGCTTGAACGTGGCGCTATTACGCCTATTTAAAGACTCATTCAATCTCATTCATGCAGGTTTTGGCTGCATTTACACGGCTCTAACTTAAAACGACACTATGAAGGGCCATTTATTTATCGTATTAAAGCTTCAAAATGTCAGATAGCCAAAGATTCCCTGTGGCCGCCCATGCGCTGGCCTATCTTGCTCACCGTCACGCCTTCACGCGTGAACAGGCGGTGTCGTCTTCTGTGCTGGCTGCGTCCATACCGACCAATCCGGTGGTAATCCGCCGCATGACAACGCAATTGGCACGCGCAGGCCTGCTGGCGACCTGTTCCGGCGTATCCGGCGGCGCATGGCTGCTTAAGGCCCCTGAGGATATTCGCCTTGATGAAGTCCTGCGCGCCGTCAATGGCTGCGCCCATCTGGGGTCTGCGCCCCTGGGAGCCGAAGGTTGCCCCGTCAGTCAGGCCATCCCCAAGGCGGTTAATGAGGCCATGCAGGCGGCCAATGCAGCAGCTTCACAAAGCCTGTCGACCTTTACAGTCGCGGATCTGCTCAAACACAGTCATGAAGACACGGATACCGCCGTTCAGGTTGCCTAATCGCTTGCAATTCTCAAATTTCTTGCATTTCTTAAGGCGCTGGTGTTTCGATAATCTCCCGCAACGCGTAAAAAGGTGCCCGTCTTGACCCGCCGTCTCGTTCTGATCACCGGAGCCTCATCCGGCATAGGTCTGGCCTTTGCGCGCACCTATGCCTCACATGGCTGGGATGTGGCCCTGACCGCCCGCCGCGAAGACAAGCTGAACACGCTGGCTGAGGAAATTCGCCTGAGATACGGCGTCGAAGCCCATGTACTGCCCTGTGACCTGTCCCTGCCTGAGGCGACGGACATATTGCACAAGGGCCTGACGGCTTTGGGGCGGCAGGTGGACGGGCTGGTCAACAATGCCGGCTATGGCCAGCCGGGCGGGTTTATTCATAATACCATAGAAGAGCATAAGGCCTTTATGCAGGTCATGATGCTAACGCCGATGGAGCTGACGCACCGCTTTTTGCCCGATATGATCGAGCAAAACTTTGGCCGCATCATCAATGTCGCTTCACTGGCTGGTTTTTTACCGGCGTCACCAGGCGACACGCTTTATGGCCCGACCAAAACCTTCCTGACGCGTTTTTCACAAAGCCTGCATCTGGAATTACGCGACAAGGGCATTCATGTCAGCGCGCTCTGCCCCGGCTGGACCTATTCCGAATTTCACGATGTTGTCGGCCAGCGTTCAAAACTCAGCAAAGCCTTTCCGGAGTGGCTGTGGATGGGTGCCGATGAGGTCGCCCGCGAAGGCTATATGGCCGCAGAAGCCAATCGCGCGGCTTGCGTGCCCGGTGCGCCCAATAAGGTGGCCGCCGCCCTGCTCAAGGTCTTGCCGGATGACTGGACGATGGAACTGATATCGCGACAACTGCGCCGAATGAAATAGGTAAGCAGGATGGGCATCCGCAGGCAAGGGCGACTGCCCGCCGCGCCCGTTGGCGCGCAAAGGCCGTGCGGCATCTGAACGCCAAAAAATGTTGGGATTTCTTACCTACCCCTACATATAGGGATGAGTCGCGGCCGGTAAAATCAGGCCATGCGTAATGCTGCCGATCGACGAAATAATCAACTGCACGGCCATAGCGCACAAGATCAGTCCCAGAACGCGCACCACAATCACCATGCCGACACGGCCAAACACCCGGGCTATGGTATTGGACAGGGCCAGAGCGATCATCATCACGGCGCCCATGCTCACAATCGCGGCCACGCCGGATACCATGCCCAAAACACCGATCTTGTGAGCCGCATCGGCCTGAATGACCACGGTTGAAATGGCACCCGGCCCCACAACCAGTGGAAAGGCAAAAGGCACGACCAGCTTTTCAAAACTTTTCTTGGCGGTTTCACTGTCCTTAAGCGGCCGCACGCCAATGGCCGGATCGCCCCCGCTTTTGACCTCATCGGCATGTAAAAACGTGCTGAGAAAGTCGCCCCGCGCCATATCAATTCCCATCAAAAACAAGATCAACCCACCGGCAATGCGAAAGGCATCCATCGAAATGCCAAAGAATTTCAATATGTCGATGCCGACAAAAAAGAACAGCATCAAAAAGATAGTGGTAAACAGCGCAATGTAAAAACTGAGCCAACGCCGCGCAGGGCCGGTTTGGTTCTGAGTCGCCGCAGCAAAGATCGGCGTATTGCCAATCGGGTCAACCAACGCAAAAAGCGTGATGAAAAAGTTGACGTAGAACTCAACCAAGGTCATGAAACGCTCACTAATGGAATTGAACAGATCCTACCTATCAAATTTGGCCCTATAGTAACAGCCCAAACAGGAATTCATCATGTCACAGATTTTAGACGCCGATCCCCGCCTTATCGTGGCGCTTGATGAAGCCGATGTGGCGGCTGCCCGCGCACTTGTGGCGAAACTCGGCGACAGTGTCAGCTATTATAAAATCGGCCTGACACTACTGGCCCAAGGCGGGCTTGTCCTCTGCGAAGAACTGGCCGCCCAAGGCAAGCAGGTGTTTCAGGACTGGAAGCTGCACGATATCGGCGCCCAAGTCGAAGGTGCCGCCAAAGCCGCCTCATCCGGCGCTTGTGACCTTCTGACCGTCCATGCCGAACCCCAAGTTATGCGCGCCGCTATGCAAGGCCGACACCCTAAGACCAAGGTGATCGGCGTCACTGTCCTGACCAGCCTGACGCAAGGGGATATCGATGAGATGGGCTATGGTCTGCAACTGTCTGATCTGGTCATGCGCCGCGTCGATCAGGCCGTCGAATGTGGCCTAGATGGTGTGGTGTCGTCGCCGCACGAAGCCGCCCTGATACGTGCGCGCGTCCCGGCTGACTTTCTGATCGTCACACCCGGTGTGCGCCCTGTCGGTGCCTCCCTGGACGACCAACAGCGTGTCGCCACCCCGCGTCAGGCTTTTGATAACGGCGCCTCACATGTTGTGATTGGCCGACCAATCACCCGTGCCGCCGAGCCGGTCGCCGCCACTCAGGCTATTTTGGCGGAAATTCGCAAAAATTAACCCGGCCTTAAGGCACGTTAACCATTTAAATACCTGATTTGGCGTACACATCGGGCATGACAACGCCCATACGCCCTTCGCTCGCCCAGATGCTCAATCCGCAGCCCACACAGGCTGCGAAGCCTGCCCCGTCTCCGGCGCAGGGCAGCTTTTCCGATGCCTTAGCGGCACAAAAGGCCTTTTTTCAGAACATAGCGGCGCCGAAAATCACCCCCGCCACCTATACGGCGGCGGATGTCGCCAGGGCAACCAATACGCCTGTGAACACGCCACCTGCGCAGCAAACCGATGCCGAGCAGCCGCTCAAACGCCCCGGATCGTATCTGAATATTGTGATTTAAGCAGATGACCTAAACTGGGCAGGTTTCCGGTGACAGGGCCAGACAATCACCGGCCAGATACAGTGACCCGCAAATCAGCACCCGTATAGCCTCATCCGGCAGGGCTTCTATAGCGGCCAACGGGCTTTGTGCCACCCTTGCCGTCAGCCCAGCCGCCTCAGCCGCCACGACGAGCTCCGCCGGATCAATCGCGGCTTCACTGCTGAAGCCCACGCACGACACATGGGCCGACAAACCCTCAAAACTGGCGAAAAACTCAGTGGCGTCCTTGGTGTTGATCAGCCCGCAGATCAGATGCAGGGGCTTTGGGTCACGCGCCTGCTGGTGATCGAGAAAATCACGAATGGCGCGCGCCGCATGCGGATTGTGCCCGCCGTCCAGCCACAACTCAGAGCCGCGATTTTTAAGCGCCATAAACAAAGGCCCCGCATGCAGACCCTGCAAGCGCCCCGGCCAGACCGCGTTTTGCAGGCCCGCCTCAATGGCCTCAACGGAAAAACCAAGCATAAGCGCGGCCTTAATGGCCAGGGCCGCATTGCCAATCTGATGCTCACCCGCCAGTTTCGGACGCGGCAAGTCATAAAGCGCGTCTTCATCCTGAAAAATCAGCCGCTCCCCTTCGCGCCAGGCGTCAAAACCCTGCCCCATACTGTTTAGCGAAACACCCAGTTTCAGGGCCTGCCGCTCCAGCGAAAGAGCCGCCTCTTCGGGCTGGCGCGCACTTAAGGCCGGCACACCGCGCTTGAAAATACCGGTCTTTTGCCTGGCGATGGTGGTAAGGTCGTTACCAAGAAAGCTTTGATGATCATAATCAACTGGCGTAATCAGGGTGAGCTTTGGCTGGTCTATAATATTAGTGGCATCCAACAGCCCGCCCAGACCGGTTTCCAGCAATAAAATATCCGCCGGCGTCTCGGCAAAGGCCAGAAATGCTGCCGCCGTGGTCGATTCAAAAAAGGTCAGCGGCGCGCCATCATTGGCCACCTCAACACGCGCCAGAACATCCGCCAGATAAGCCTCATCAATTAACTTTCCGGCCAGACGGATACGTTCCGCAAAATGCACCAGATGCGGACTGGTATAGACATGCACGCGAAGGCCTTGCGCCTCGGCTATGGCGCGCAACATGGCCAGTGTCGAGCCCTTGCCATTGGTGCCCGCCACATGCACCACCGGCGGCAGGTGATCCTGCGGACGGCCCAAAGCCTCACAGACACGCAGCATCCGATCCAGGCTGAGATCAATCAGCTTGGGGTGCAGCGCTTTCAGGCGCTCTAAGGGGGCATCAAAGGGCAAAAGACGGTCGGTCATTTGGCGCGTATAGCTGCATTTATCAGCAACTGTCTATCTAAGGTTTTGGCGCCACACCAAACTTAGGGCACAGGTCGCTGACGATGCAGGTGCCGCACTTGGGTTTACGCGCCACGCAGACATAACGGCCATGCAGGATCAGCCAGTGATGGGCGCGTGTCAGCCATTTTTTCGGAATGATCTTCATGAGCTGCACCTCAACCTTGTCAGGCGTTGTGTCAGATGCATCAACAAGACCCAAACGATGCGAGACACGAAACACATGGGTATCGACCGCAATGGCCGGTTCAATATCCAGCTCATTCAACACCACACTGGCCGTTTTATTGCCGACACCGGGCAGGCTGAGCAATCCTTCGCGGGTGAGCGGCACCTCACCGCCATAGTGCGTTATCAGAATACGGCACATATCCATGACGTTTTTGGCCTTGTTGCGATACAGTCCAATCGAGCTGATCATCTCACGCAGGCGATCTTCGCCAAGCGCCAGCATGTCCAAAGGATTGGACGCCAGCTTAAACAAGGGTTCCGTCGCCTTATTGACCGCCACATCGGTCGTCTGGGCCGACAGGGCCACGGCCACAACCAATGTAAAGGGAGTGTTGAAATGCAGCTCCGTTTTCGGATCGGGGCGGCTCTCCTCAAAGCGTTCAAAAAGCGCCTTGATCAGTTTAGGAGTGGCTTGGGTCATAACGAAGGCCTTGTGGTCGGGCTTTCAGTTAAGGGCGATTTCAAAAGGACACAAGGGCCGCTTGCCAAATCAGTCTACGGCCCGCTATGAAAAGTCATGACCGCCGTTTTATTTGTCTGCCTTGGCAATATATGCCGTTCGCCTCTGGCCGAAGGGATTTTCCGCGCCCAGGTCGAGGCGGCCGGATTGTCTGCGCAATTTTTTATGGATTCGGCCGGTTGCGGCGGCTGGCATAGCGGCGAGCCTCCTGACCCGCGCTCTGTGGCCCTTGCGGCCCATCACGGCATCGACCTGAGCGCACAAAAAGCCCGACAAATTCATCGTGATGATTTTGAGCGCTTCGACCTGATCTTAGGCCTCGACCGCGACAATGTCCGTCACCTGAAGGCCATGCTACCTAAAGGCAGCCACGCGCAGGTCAGGCTATATCTGGAAGCCGCACTGGGCCTCCACAAGGATGTGCCCGACCCCTATTACGGCAGTGCCTCTGATTTCGAAGCCGTTTTTCATCTGTGCGAAAAAGCGAGTGCAGGCTTGCTAAATCAACGGATCAATGCCTGAATAGGCCCAATAAAATCTCCAGGAAGTGACCATGCCCATTACCCCCGACAACCAGTTTAACAACCGCGCTGATGCCCATATCAATCTGTCCAATAATCAGGCATCGCTGTTTGGCCCCTTGCCCGCAACGGAGGCAGCCATCTATGCGGCGGCGCGCTTTACCGGCTGGTATATTACGATTGAAGCCAAAACAATAAAGGAGGCAGAAGCGAAGTCTGCCGCCCAGATCGACTACTTTACGAAGCTTTATCGTGAACTGCTGGAAGAAAATCTGCAGGAACAGATCGAGCTTTTAAAAAAACAAAAATAAATAACCAAAGCCTACAGGATATAGCGGCTTAAATCAGCGTCTGTGGCGATATCGCCCAGGCGCTTTTTGACGTAATCCGCATCAATGCTCACGCTTTGGCCGTGCATGTCCGACGCCGCATAGGACAGGTCTTCCATGACCTTTTCAATCACCGTATGCAGGCGGCGCGCGCCGATATTTTCGACACGGGCATTCACCGTAGCGGCCGCTTCGGCCATGACGGCAATGGCGCTGGCGTCAAAGTCAAGCGTGACGCCTTCGGTGGCCATCAAAGCCTGATTTTGCTTAATCAGGTTGGATTCCGGCTCGCTTAGGATACGGCGGAAATCGTCCTGAGTGAGGGCTTTTAATTCCACGCGGATCGGCAAACGGCCCTGTAATTCCGGCAGCAGATCAGAGGGTTTGGAGACATGGAAAGCCCCCGATGCAATAAATAATATATGATCCGTCTTGACCGGCCCGTACTTGGTTGAGACGGTGGTGCCTTCGATTAACGGCAACAGGTCGCGCTGCACGCCTTCGCGTGACACATCCGCCCCGCTGCGGTCAGAACGCGAGGCCACCTTGTCGATCTCATCCAGAAAGACGATACCTTCGTTTTCCGCCAGTTTCAGCGCTTCATGCGCCAATGAATCCTGATCCAGCAACTTGTCGGATTCTTCGGAAATCAAAGGGGGCAAGGCGGCCTTGACTGTGGTTTTGACGGTCTTTTTGCGGCTGCCCATGGCCTTGGACAGCATGTCGCCGATGTTAAACGCGCCCGGTTGCTGGCCCGGAATTTCGATCATCCCCGCCGGCATGGTATCCGCCAAAGCGATCTCGATCTCCTTGTCGTCCAACTCATTATTGCGCAGTTTTTTACGGAAGCTTTCGCGGGTCGCGGCGGCCGCCGTTTCGCCCACCAGCGCATCAATCAGTCGCTCTTCGGCCGCCAGCTCAGCGCGGGCACGGACACCGGCACGGTTCTTATCCTTGATCATCAACATGGCGGCTTCGACCAGATCGCGCACAATCTGATCGACATCGCGGCCGACATAGCCGACCTCGGTGAACTTGGTGGCCTCGATCTTGATAAAGGGCGCCTGAACCAGTTTGGCCAGACGGCGGGCAATCTCGGTCTTCCCGACGCCTGTAGGCCCGATCATCAGAATGTTTTTCGGTGTGATTTCGTCTCGGATATCATCCGGTGTCGCCTTACGACGCCAGCGATTGCGCAGGGCCACGGCCACGGCCTTTTTGGCATCGTGGTGGCCAATGATAAAACGGTCGAGTTCAGATACGATTTCGCGAGGAGAAAAGTTCGTCATAAGTATTCCAGTAACAAAAGCGCTCAGTGCGGCGGCTTAGTATGTCAGGGTTTCAATCGTCAGATGGTCATTGGTGTAGACACAGATGCCCGATGCCACTTTCATGGCCTTGCGCGCGATGATTTCAGCATCCGGTTCATAGTCCAAAAGCGCACGCGCCGCAGACAGCGCATAGGTGCCGCCTGAGCCAATCGCCGCCACGCCGTCTTCGGGTTCCAGCACATCACCCACACCGGTTATGGTCAGGACGGTGTCCTTATCGGCTACCAGTAACATGGCCTCCAGCTTGCGCAGATACCGATCCGTGCGCCAGTCCTTCGCCAGATCGACACAGGCCCGCGCCAGTTGATCGGGATACAGCTCAAGCTTGGCCTCCAGCCGTTCCAGAAGCGTGAAGGCATCGGCGGTCGCCCCGGCAAAACCGGTGATGACCTTGCCACCCGACAGGGTGCGCACCTTGCGCGCGCCACCTTTAACGATGGTCGGCCCCATCGACACCTGACCGTCACCGGCGATCACCGTCTTGTTATTTTTGCGCACAGCAATAATGGTCGTGCCATGCCAGTTGGGAAAGGGAGAATTATGCGCGTTCATGCAACTTTTAGCCCGTTTGTCAAAGTGATCCTGTTTTGGCGTGGCTCTTAACTGGCGCTTTTGCCATTGCGATTCAAGTCCCGTGGTGCCATTTGGATGATTATGCTAAGTGATGACGAAATCGACCGCTATGCCCGCCACCTTGTGCTGAAAGAGATCGGCGGGGCCGGGCAAATGCAGCTTAAGGCCGCCAGGGTCGCCCTGATTGGCGCAGGCGGCATTGGCTCACCCGCAGCGCTTTATTTGGCGGCGGCCGGAGTCGGCACCTTAGGGCTGATTGATGATGATGCGGTATCTCTGAGTAATCTGCAACGCCAGGTTTTGTTCGCCACGGATGATATCGGCCAGCCCAAAACCGAGGTGGCCGCCAAACGCCTCAATGCGATCAATCCGCATGGCGTTTACAACGTCCACGGGCTGCGTTTGACGGATGATAATGCGGCGCAGATATTAGCTGATTACGACATCGTTCTGGATGGCTGCGATAATTTTGAAACGCGGTTTTTGGTCAATCAAACCTGCCATGATCTGAAAAAGCCACTGGTATCGGCGGCTCTGGGTCGTTTTAGCGGCCAGTTGGCCGTGTTTTCCGGCAAGCCCTGTTACCAATGCTTAGTGCCGGACATGCCGCCGGACGCTGAGACCTGCGAACGGGTCGGCGTGGTCGGGGCCGTGGCGGGCATTATCGGCAGCATGGCCGCACTTGAGGTCATCAAGCTGATCACAGGTGCCGGTGAGCCGCTTACCTCTAAATTATTGATTTTCGATGGCCTAAGCATGACGTCGCGCATTGTCGGCTTGTCGGCTGATCCGACCTGCCCGGTGTGTGGGTAATATTTTCATATAGCTGCGAACCGTTATGCTCTTATCGCCCCCTCTTATCTCATAGCGCCTCAGTTGTGAGCGCAGTTTAGGAGATAAGTCATGTTTTATGCTAAGAACCTTCCCGGCCTTGAGCGTCTGATCCGTATCATGATGGGCATAGGTGTAGCCGTTGCAGGCCTATGGTTTTTCCAGGCTCAGATCATGGGCTATATTATTGCCGGCATGGGCATTATGCTTGCCATGACGGGAATGTTTGGCTTTTGCCCCATGTGCGCCATGGCCGGTCGTAAGCTGGATAAGCGCAATCACAAGGACTAATCACATCGCATCGCCCCCTACACACCATCTGATTGAGGCAGCCATGGGGGGCGAACGCGAGGCCATTTTGGCCCTGATGAGCGCATCGCAAAACGACATCCGCCGTTATGCCCGTCGCAGTTGCCGCGACGTATCCGATGCAGAAGACGCGGCCCAAGAAACGCTATGGGTTTTGTATCGCCACGTTAATGCCTTGCGTCATGTCGGGGCCTTGTCGTCTTGGTTGTTCCAGATCGTGCAACGTACCTGCTTGAAACTGGCCCATAAAGGCATGCCTTTTTTAGACGTCGCCACCTTGGAAAACGATATGCGTTTTTCGCAGACACCAGAGGCCGAAGTCCGACTCGATGTAGCCAGCGCCATCCAATCCCTGCCTGCTCATTATCGCGACATCTTGTTATTGCGTGATATCGAAGAACTGACCATTGATGAGATTGCCTGCCAATTAGTCACGACACGCGAGACGGTTAAGGCGCGGCTGCATCGTGCACGTCTTTTGGTGCGCGAATATTTGCGTCACTAGGGTTTAATAGCCGTTCATTAAAGCCCGCAACAAAGCGCCCTGATCGACATATTGCAGGACATTGCTTAAGGACGATTGCACTTGCGGGTCACGGATCAGACCTTGTAGGGCCGTCTGACCAAATTGCGTAAAGGCCTCGGTGACACCGTCCTGCCCATCGTTACGAATGGCAGCCGATGTCTCAGCCGTGCAATCCTTGGTCAGCAGACGCGTGAACAGCGTACCCCCCGCCTGATTAACCGCCGCATATTGCGCCTCAGAGATATTCGCCAAATCGCTCAGGCCCGGATGACGCGCCATGACGGCAAAAGCCCAACGGCTGAGGACAATCTGGTCGTCGGGCGTGGTCGAACGCGTCAGACAGGCCGACAAGGCTTCAGTTGTCGGCGTTGCGGCCTGCACTTGTCCCGTCATAACAGCAAGACCAAGGGCGAAAACAAGCGGTTTCAAAGCAGATTTCATAAGAAGATCACCTTATTGGCGGCAAAAAAACCGCGCTTTGGTCTATCTTGCTTAGCTATTGTGGCGCGGATTAGACAGAGGGCATCGTTTCCTGTATAGAGCCGCGCTATTCCAATATGTTCATACCTCATGAAAGCCGCCTAACTTGGCCCATACGCTCGACCTGTCTGCAAAACCCGCGTCTAATGCGTTGATCAACCTGACGGGTTTGACGCGTGCCGGACTGGCGGCGGCCCTTACCGAATCCGGTGTGGTTGAGCCGCGCAAGGCCCGTATGCGCGCGACGCAAATCTGGCGCTGGATGCACCATTACGGCTTTACCGATTTCAATAAGATGACCGATATCGGCAAAGAACAACGCGCCCTTTTCAAAGAGAAATTTACCCTGGCCCGCCCCGAAGTGGTTGAGCGTCAGGTCAGTGATGATGGCACACGCAAATATCTGATCCGCATGGCCCCAGGCATCGAAGTCGAAAGCGTCTATATTCCCGATGTCGGCCGTTCCGGTGCGCTCTGTGTGTCGTCGCAGGTCGGCTGCACGCTGAACTGCACCTTTTGTCATACCGGCACGCAGGCGCTGGTGCGTAATCTGACGGCTGCCGAGATTGTCGCTCAGGTGCAGGTGGTGCGTGACGATCTGGGCGAATGGCCATCGCCCAGCGAAGATCGCAAACTGTCCAATATCGTCTTTATGGGCATGGGTGAGCCGCTCTATAATCTTGATCATGTGGCCGATGCCATTGAGATCATTTCCGACAACGAAGGCATTGCCATCTCCCGCCGCCGCATGACGGTGTCTACGTCGGGCGTGGTGCCCGAACTAGGACCATTGGGTGAGCGCACGCAGGCCATGCTGGCCATTTCGCTGCATGCCACCAATGATGAGTTGCGTAATGTTTTGGTGCCGCTCAACAAGAAATACAATATCGCGCAGTTGATGGAAGGCATCCGCAACTATCCGGGTATTTCCAACGCACGCCGTGTTACCTTTGAATATGTCATGCTTAAAGGGATCAACGACTCGCCCCAAGAGGCGCGCGTGCTGACACAATTGCTCAAAGGTATTCCGGCCAAGATCAACCTGATCCCATTCAATCCCTGGCCCGGTACGGATTATGAGTGTTCCGATTGGCCGACCATTGAAGCTTTTGCCGCCGTTTTAAACCGCGCAGGCTATGCCTCACCCATTCGCACGCCACGTGGCCGCGACATTCTGGCGGCCTGTGGGCAACTAAAGTCTGAGAGCGAAAAGAAGCGCGCCAGTACGGTACGCAGGGAAGACAAGGCGGCCCAAACTGTTATGCCAATCGGCGGCCTGCCCTTTGGCCATCTGGCTGGCGGCGTGTTCGACGCCTGAGGCCGCGATAGCGTCACACGCCTGACATAATTTCAGCGCTGCATAATCCTGCACGGTTTAAGGCTTCAGAGTCGCTTGACCTAAAACTTAAGTGTGCGCCAAATACTATTTTAATCATCTGAGGAGTTGGAAATGGGCTTGTTTGATAGCGTAATGAATGCGTCCGGCGGCGAAGGCGGCATGGATCTGCAAAAACTGGCCAGCCAGTTTGGCGATGGCGGCCTTGAAAATATTGTTGCCAAATTTCAAGAAGGCGGCATGGGCGAAGTCGTTCAGTCTTGGATCGGAACGGGTGGCAATTTGCCCGTTTCAACCGCCCAGATTGAAGCGGTTTTAGGTTCTGCTCCGGTTCAGAACATCGCTAAATCCATGGGTATTGATACAACCCAAGTTGCCGCCGCACTACCCGGCCTGATCGACAAGCTGACACCTAATGGTCAATTACCGCAGGGCGGTATTGGCGACGTATTGGGTCAGGCCATGAGCAAGGGCGGCCTTGGTGGTATGCTCGGCGGCATGATGAAGGGCTGATGAGGCCCTGACTACTCTTTTGGAAACGCCTTGACCTTATGTTCCGGTGTCACTTCGACATCGGGGGTCAGGGCGTTTTCATTAGCGTCCTCAGGGACCTTATATTTATGATCGCCGTCAGGATGGAAATATTCCTTATCCTCTCCGGCCTGATTGAGCTCATCGGGCGTAAATACCATCTTGCCCTCATTTGAGCCTTTCACCTTTTGCGCCTCATCGGCTTTTATTTTATCATTTGTGGTCATGTGGATAGCTCCTTTGACATTAGCTACCCACTATAGGCCTCGCCCTGTAAGAAGGCTGTCTGCAAACGCCACCCAGACATAAGGGGATCGTTAAGTCCCCAAACCCTTGGCGCTTTCAATCAGATCCGCCACGACCGCCGGATCGGCCAAGGTTGAGATGTCGCCCAACTGATCCGGATGGCCCTCCGCAATCTTGCGCAAAATCCGCCGCATAATCTTGCCGGAACGGGTTTTCGGCAGGCCCGGCGCCCACTGAATGACATCCGGCGTTGCCAAGGGCCCGATTTCCTGCCGCACCCAGTTACGCAGCTCAACCTTCAGGGCATCAGTTGGGGTGACACCAGCCTTAAGGGTGACATAGCACCAGATGCCCTGCCCCTTAATGTCGTGCGGATAGCCCACAACAGCCGCCTCAGTAACGCCCGAATGCCCCACTAAAGCGCTTTCGATCTCAGCCGTGCCCAATCTGTGCCCGGATACATTCAGCACATCATCGACACGGCCCGTGATCCAGTAATAGCCATCTTCGTCGCGGCGGCAGCCATCGCCGGTAAAATACTTGCCGGGATAGGTCGAGAAATAGGTATCAAGAAGGCGCTGATGGTCGCCATACACCGTGCGCATCTGGCCGGGCCAGCTATCGGCGATACAGAGATTGCCCTCAACCGCGCCGTCTAACACTGTCCCTTCGGCATCCACCAGAACCGGCAAAATACCGGGTAAGGGTCTGGTGGCTGACCCCGGCTTGGTGGGCGTGGCCCCCGGCACAGGCGTGATCATCAGCCCGCCGGTTTCGGTCTGCCACCAGGTATCAACGATCGGGCATTTTTCATTACCGACCATACGGTGATACCACAACCAGGCTTCGGGGTTGATAGGCTCACCGACCGTGCCCAAAACCCGCAATGAGGCCCTTGAGGTCGCCTTTACCGGCGCCTCACCAAAGCGCATCAGAGCGCGAATGGCAGTCGGCGCGGTGTAGAATATGTTGACCTTGTGTTTATCGACCACCTGCCAGAAACGGCTATTGTCGGGATAGTTGGGCACGCCTTCGAACATCAAAGAGGTCGCACCATTGGCCAGAGGGCCATACACCACATAGGAATGGCCCGTCACCCAGCCAATATCGGCGGTACACCAATAGATGTCGCCATCCTGATAATCAAAAGCCGTCTTATGCGTATAGGCCGCCCACGCCAGATAGCCCGCCGTGGTATGCAAAACACCCTTGGGTTTGCCGGTTGATCCGGAGGTGTACAGAATAAAAAGCGGATCCTCGGCATTCATGCGTTCCGGTGCGCAGACATCCGACATACTCACCAAGGCTTCAGGGACGGAAATGTCGCGACCATCATGCTTCAGATAATGGGCCGCTGTATGCTCAACCACAAATACATGCCGCACATTGGGGCATTGCAGCAAGGCCAGATCAACATTCGCCTTAAGCGGAATGACCTTGCCGCCCCGTAGACCTTCATTGGCCGTAATAACGATCTCAGAACTAGAATCCTGAATGCGTCCGGCAATGCTGTCGGGCGAAAAGCCGCCGAAGATAATATTATGGATCGCGCCAATCCGCGCACAGGCCAGCATGAAATAGGCCGCTTCCGGCACCATGGGCATATAAAGCGTGATGCGGTCGCCTTTTTTGGCGCCATGCGCCTTAAGCAGGTTGGCGCGTTTATTGACCTCAACAGACAACTGATTATAGGTCACACTGTAGGAAACCGACGGATCATCGCCTTCGAATATCAGCGCCACCTGATCGCCGCGTGCCGCCAGATGCCGGTCGATACAGTTGACGGATACGTTCAAAACCCCGTCATAAAACCAGCGAATACGGAAATCCTTGCGGTCATAAGATACGTCTTTGACCTGCGTGTAGGGCTTAATCCAGTCCAGTGCGTCCGCCAGTGTGCGCCAGTGCGCATCCGGGTTCTTTGCAAACAGATCATGTTGCGCCGCCAACCCTTCAGCCGTAAGCGTTGCAGGCCGCACAAAACCGGCAGGGACATCAAACAGGGCATCACTCATGGGGGCATTTCCTCAGGACTTTTGTAATCTTTCCCAACCTTACGAAATGCTGATTCGAGAGTCTATAAGGGCAATCAGGAGATTTCACAGATTATTGTCTGCCCCTGAGGGATGAAACCCGTATAAGCTGCGCACAAGCCTGTTTTGTGAGGAGAGTACCCATGCTTTTGGCCATGTCCACCTGGTGTGAAATTGATGAGCGCCTGAAAGAGTCGCGCACCGTGATCATCCCCATTGGCTCCAATGAACAGCATGGTCCGATGGGTCTTTTGGGTACAGACTGGATGTGTCCTGAAATCATCGCCCATGCTGCCGAAGAACAAGGCAGGCTGTTGATTGCGCCGACCTTCAATATCGGTATGGCCCAGCATCATCTGGGCTTTTCCGGCACGATCTCGCTAAGGCCGTCGACCTTTATCGCCGCCATCGAAGACTGGGTGGCCTCCTTAAGCCGACACGGCTTTGACCGCATCTATTTTCTGAATGGACATGGCGGCAATGTCGCTACGATCGAAGCGGCCTTTTCGGAAATCTATTCGCGCTATTCCTATGGCGGCCTGCCCTGTCCGTTTATATTGAAACTGCGCAACTGGTGGGATTTGCCAGGTGTGATGCGCCTGTGCGCCAAACTTTACCCCGAAGGCCACGGCAGCCATGCCACCCCGTCAGAAATCGCCGTCACCTATGCCGCCTATCCGGAACGCGTCAAATCCACGCCGATGGAGCCGCAGATCGCGCCGTCCGGTCCCATCCGCGATTCTCTGGATTACCGCGCGCGTTTTCCCGACGGACGCATTGGCTCGGATTCGTCACTGGCCACGATTGAACACGGCCAGCAAATCATTGACACCGCCGTCTCAGGCCTGATCGAAGATGTCGCGAAATTCGACATGGAGTAGAAGACGGAGCCGACCATGAACTGACCGGCCCCGTCGTTTTCAGGCTTGCGGCCTATTCGATATAGTTGGTTTCAATCGAGGCGAACACCACGCCCGGCCTGTTGACCTCAGCCAGTTCAACCGCACCGGCAGCATCGACGCTGGCCTTGCCTTCAACGGCATAGGCCATATCATTCGCCATGTAGTTATAGGTGAAATAGGTGCTGGCGATACCGTCTTTTACGGTACAGGATTCGACCTTGATCAGGCGTTTGCTTTGAGCCGGCGCCTTATCGCGCACCTTATCGGCGGCGGCATCAGCGATCTGCTTGCCGATTTTTTCCTGCTGAGCGATGCTGCAGGTTTGCATGGATGGGTTTGAGAAACTGCCTTCGGCGAAAGCAGGGGCCGTAAAAGCAGACACAGCCAGCAAGGCGGCGCCGGCCAGAAGAATTGCGGATTTCATCATGGGACACACTCACATAGTTTAGCCAAATGAGATTTGGCAGGGTTTCAGGGATGTCACACCGGGGGAGCGGCTTATCGTGACACACCGAGGCTGCCTTATAATGACAGCGCTGTCATTAACTAATATCGCACTGCAACATTTTGTGATTGTATACGATTATAAATGTAAGGTTTTACGCGCCTTCGCTTTTCAACGGGCGCGACAAAAGCGCGTCAATGGCGGCATTGACGTCCATATCCCCTTTCAGCACGGCATTGACCGCCTCACAGATCGGCAGTTCAACACCATGTTTGTGGCCCAGATCCACCACAGCCGGGGCCGATTCCACCCCTTCGGCTACTGACACCTTATCCGCCAGAAAGTCTGCCAGACCTTGCCCGTGACCCAGCGCCAAACCCACACTCATATTACGCGATTGCGGCGATGAGCAGGTCAGAACCAGATCCCCCATACCGCACAGACCGGACATGGTTTCAAACTTAGCGCCCAGGGCCATGGCCATGCGCGTCATTTCAGCAAAGCCGCGTGTGATCAGGGCGGCATGGGCATTGCGCCCCAACCCCTTACCCTCAGCGATGCCACAGGCAATGGCGATAACGTTTTTAATGGCCCCGCCCGATTCCGCCCCGATCAGGTCACAGCTCTGATAGGGCCTGAAGGTTGGCCCCGCCAGTGTGGCGGCAATTACCGCCCCTAAGTCTTCATCCTTACAGGCGATGGTGATGGCAGACGGCAAACCTTGCGCCACTTCACGGGCGAAATTAGGGCCCGCCAAAACCGCTGCCGTCACCTGCGGCAAGACCTGTTCCAGCACCTCGGTCATCAGGCAGTCCGTACCGCGTTCAATGCCTTTGGCGCACAAAACAACCGGCAGACCGACCCGTGCAAAGGGCCGAAACGCGGTCAGGGTGGCGCGCATATGCTGGGCGGGCGGCACGGCCAGAATCATATCACAGGCCGCCAGATCGGCCATATTGCCCGTGGCCGTCACCGCTTGTGATAAAGGCACACCCGGAAGATACACGCTGTTTTCATGGCGGTCATTGATGGCCGACACCACCTCAGGCTCACGGGCATGCAGCAAGACCTGATTGCCGCCAAGGGTCGCCACCTGAGACAGCGCCGTGCCCCAAGCGCCCGCGCCGATCACACCGACATGCTTAAAAATCGTTGCTGTCATCAGGCTCTGGCTCCTTTACGGCCGGTATTTTTATGCACAGGTGCCTGAGCGGCGCTGGCCTCATCAAGCGGCCAGCGCGGCCGCGCCACAGTGGCCATGCCCGTCATCGTGTCCGGCAAGCCATCCTTGCCCAGCTTTTGGTAATGTTCAAGGCCCGCCAAAGCGATCATGGCGGCATTGTCCGTACAATATTTAAGCGGCGGTGCCATCAGGTGAAAGCCGTGCTTTTCAGCCGCCGCCTGCAGGGCCTCACGCAGAAACTGATTGGCCGCCACCCCGCCGGCCACAACAAAGACGGGATCGGGTATGCTCGTATTGTCTTTAAAAATCTGCATGGCGCGCTGGGATCGTTCCACCAGCTGCCGGGCGATGGCTGTCTGCACACCGGCGCACAGATCGGCGCGATCCTGTTCAGTCTTAACCTCAGCGTGGGCAATCAGGGCCGCCGCCGTCTTAAGGCCTGAAAAAGAAAAATCGCAGTCCTTGCGACCCAGCAATGCGCGCGGCAGTGTAAAGCGCGTGGCATCGCCCGCTTTGGCGCAGGCCTCAAGCGCCGGGCCGCCGGGATAACCCAGCCCCAAAACCTTGGCAATCTTGTCAAAGGCCTCACCGGCAGCGTCATCAATCGTCGTGCCCAGCCGCGCATAATCACCTACGCCGCGCACGTTCAAAAGCTGGCAATGGCCGCCGGATATCAGCAACAGCAAAAACGGAAAGGCAATGTCGCCGGTCAACAAGGCCGACAGGGCATGCCCCTCAAGATGGTTGATCCCCAAAAGCGGCAAGCCCCGCGCTAAGGCAAACCCCTTGGCAAAGGACAGCCCCACCATGACCCCGCCGATTAAACCCGGCCCCGATGTCGCCGCCACGGCGTCCAGATCGGGATGACCGGCCTCATCCAATGCCTGACGGGCCAGATCATCAATGGTTTCGACATGGCTGCGGGCGGCAATTTCCGGCACGACCCCGCCATACGCCTTATGGGCCAGAACCTGTGAATGGATCAGACTGGACAAAACCTGCGTGCCGGATGCATCGCGCCTGACGATGGCCACGGCGGTTTCATCACAGCTCGATTCAATTCCTAAAACGGTTATGGCCTGATCAGACATTGCGCGAAGGGGAACATTTCTATAGTTGATAAGCAGCGACACCTTAGACGGGCTCTGATAGGGCCACGTCAAGCCCTTTGCACGCGGGGCTCTTAAAATTAAAGTGAATACGGTTATGACGAAACAGCTCAGAATTGGCACACGCGCATCCCGTCTTGCGCTGACCCAATGCGCGTGGGTGCAGCGACAAATTGTGGCCGCCCTGGGTCACGACCCCGAACGCGCAGACGATTTTGCCCCTCTGGTGCCCATCACCACGCAGGGCGACCGTATCTTAGACCGCCGCCTGATCGAAGCGGGCGGCAAGGAACTGTTCACCAAGGAAATCGAAGAGGCCCTGCTGAGGGGTGAGGTCGACATCGCCGTTCATTCCCTCAAGGACATGCCCGCTGCCGATATTCCGGGCCTGAGCCTCTGCGTCATCCCTGAACGTGAAGACCCGCGCGACGCCTTTGTCAGCACGTTATACACCTCACTGGCCGACCTGCCGCAAGGCGCCAGACTCGGTACAGCCAGCCTGCGCAGGCAGGCGCAGGTTCTGGCGCAACGGCCCGATCTTGAGATCGTCATGGTACGCGGTAATATCGATACGCGCCTGTCGAAGCTGGAAAGCGGCGATTGCGATGCCCTTTTGCTAGCGGCAGCGGGCCTGAACCGGCTTGGCCTGTCCGGCCGCATCAAAAGCTTTATTGATCCCTCAGACTATGCCAGCGCGCCCGGTCAGGGGGCCCTGGCGGTTCAGTGTCGCAGCGAAGATATGGGTGCTGACTGGATGACAAAACTGCACCACGAAGACACATTTTTACGCATTCGCGCCGAACGCGGGGCACTTGAGGCCTTAGAAGCATCTTGCCGCACGGCCGTGGGCGCTTATGCTACAATCAAGAATAACAGCCTGCATCTGTTCGTCGAGGCCTTAAGCGCCGACGGCAGTATGCGCTGGCAAAGGCGCGGCGTCCTGCCCGCCCCGGATGCGAACTCAGCCCACGCATTCGGCCTTAAGCTTGGTCTTGAAATCAAGACCGAAGCCGGGCCAAACCTGATTCAGATCGGCGGATTCGCATGACCACCCCACAGCCAGTTGTCTGGATTACACGCACACCCGAAGGGGCGCGCCGCACAGCCCGCGCCGTTCACCTTAAGGGCTATGAGACACTCATCTCACCTGTGTTGAAAATTCAGTCGCTTAAGCCCGTGCTGGAACCCCACAGTTTTGACGAACTTATTCTCACCAGCCGCAACGGGCTCAATGCCTTTTGCGCCATTTGCAGCCGCCGCGCCATCACCGTGTGGTGTGTCGGCGATTCCACCGCCGAAGCAGCACGTGCCAAAAAGTTTCAGCGCGTCATCTCGGCCGGCGGCAATGTGCGCCTTCTGACCGACCGCATCCGCACAGACGCCAGCAAACATTCACGCATGCTCTATGCCGCCCCGCGTGAACCGGCTTCGACCATGGGCACGACCCTGCGCGCCGAAGGCTTTAAGATCACTGAGGTGGCCCTTTATGAAACCCAGTATCTGCTACCGCGCTTTACGCCGGATGAACTCAACCGCATCACCCATATACTGATCCAGTCGCCCAAGGCCGGACGCGCCGTCGCCGAAGCCCTGATTGCCTATTATGACAAGATCAATCTGGCTGACCTGACCTTTTTGTGCATTTCCGAAGCCGCGTGGAATGCGACAGAAAAGGCGCTGCGAACCAAGGCGCAGGGTGACGCTTTGACGGCCATACAAAATTATCTGGACACGGGGGCCAATCGGCGCATTTCATCATTCCCAGATGAAGCTTCCATGCTTATGCTTCTGGACTAGGCCATAAATGGCAGACTGACTGAACAGGCGAGACAAGACCATGAGCGAACCGCTGAACCCCAATGATAGCGACCCGCAAACCCTGCCGGATGACGAATTAAAGGACTGGGCCTCGCCAAAGGTGACGAACATCGCCCGCCTGATGGCCTTTGTGATCCTGCCGTCCCTGTTTTTTGTGATTCTGATTTTCGCTGTCTGGTGGTGGTTTACCCATCCGGATAAGCCTGTAACCCTTACTCAGACGCCACCGCCCGCCGCCTCAGCCTTACAGAATACACCGCCATCCACTGTGGCCGGCCCTGCCTCCGCACAAACGGATAAGGATGCGCAGATTGCGCAACTCCAAAGCCAGATTGCGGCCTTACAAACTCAGGCGCGCCCCTCTGAACCTGCGCCCTATTACAGTGCCGATCCGGGTGCCATCGCTCGCCTGAGCGCCCGTCTGGATCAGGTTGAGGCCAATCAGCGCCTTCTGGCCCGCGCCACGCAATCTGCCTATGCGGCACGTGCGCTGCAACTGGCGGCACAGGGTCAGGCCCCCTTCCTGTCTGAACTGGCTGTGGTGGAGCCCACCCTGGATGATCCGCAACTGGCCGCCAGCCTGCATCCTTATGCCGAAAAAGGCGTCCCCAGCGAAGTGGCGCTGGCGGTCAGCTTCCCTAAGGCCGCCGCGCGCGCCAATATTGCCGCCCGGGCCGATGAGGGTGACAACAGCATATGGACGCGGCTTAAAAACGCCTTCGGCAGCTTTATCTCGATCCGCCGCACCGACAATCCGAATGGTCAGGGCACTCAGGCCATCTTGTCGCGGGCAGAAATCCGCCTGAATAGCGGTGATCTCAAAGGGGCCGTGGCCTATCTCGACACCCTGTCGCCCACCGCCCAAAAAGCGCTTTCGCCCTGGCTTGAACAGGCCCGCGCCCGTCTGATGGTTGACGACGCCACCCGCCATATTTCCGACAGCGCTTTGAATCGTCTGAGCCAGATGTCAGTGGCTTCAGGTGCGCCGGATAACGGAGGCGTGCTTTGATCCGTACCCTGCTTATCCTTCTGGGCATAATCGCTCTGGTGTCGCTGGCCATTGCCGGTATTTCCGATGCCGGACAGGCGAGTCTGAGTTGGCTCAACCTTCGTATTGATACCTCGGCCTCGGTGGCCGTTATCCTGATCGGCATACTGGCTTTTTGCGCCGTGATATTTTGGAATATAGCCCTCTGGTTGGCCCGCTCCCCTCAGCGCGCCGAGCGTAAACGCGCCGCCCTTCGCCGCAAACAGGGGGATGAAACCCTGACACGTGGCTTTCTCAGTGTCGCGCGTGGTGACGGCAGCGAAGCCCGCCGTCTGGCCGCAAAGGCTGTCGATCTGTGCGACAATATTGTTTTGGTACGCATCCTGGGTGCTCTGGCCGCCGAGCAATCCGGTGATGCCGTGGCGACGCAGGCAGCTTACAATGCCATGCTGAGTGTGCCCGACCTGAAACTGGCCGGCCTCAAGGGCCTCATGCAACTGGCTAAAGCCCAGGGCGAAAAAGCGGAGGCGGTGAAACTGGCCTCTGAGGCCTATAATCTGCCACGCCCGACCATGTGGGCGTTCGAGACCCTGTTTGAGGCCCGGCTTGAGGCCGGTGAGTGGGCCGAAGCGCTGGATCTGATCGAAAGTGCGCTTAATCGCAAACTGATTTCGCCGGTCTTTTCTGAACGTGCCAAGGCATCGCTGATGGCGGCCTCGGCGGCGCGTCTGGAAATCTCGGATGACGCCCAGATGCGCGATCAGGCGCTTGATTACGCCATTCGGGCTGCCAAACTGCAACCGCAATTTACCCCTGCCGCCTTGATTGCCGCGCGCCTGCTGACCCGCACCAAAAAAACCGGTCGTGCCGAAGATATGCTTGAGGCCGCATGGGCCGCACATCCGCATCCGGCCATCTGGCTGGCCTATCGCGATCTGATCTCAAACGAGACGCCAAGGGAACGCGCCCGCCGCCTGAAGGGTTTGATTGACCGCAACCCCAAACACCGCGAAAGCCGCCTGCTGCAACTGGAGTGCGCTATCTTATCGGGCCAGAAGGCGGATATTTCCGCTGCCATGACCGCGCTTGAGGCTGACACCTTTGATGAGGGACTGACCCGCCGTCTGGGCGGGGTGATGGCGCGGGGGGCACAAGCCCTTGGTGACGGGAATACGGCACGCACATGGGTCGCACGTGCAGCTCTGGCCAAGGGTGAACCCGAATGGTCGGATATTGACGCCGGCAGTCAGGCCTTTGCCTATAGTGCTTCTGACTGGAGTGACCTGATCCTGACCTTTGCGCGCAATGCGACTCTGGCCCATCCGCGCTATGAACGTGGTGAAAAAGGGTTGGCCGAAATACCGGATATGACCTCACGCTATATTCCCTCCATGCCCTTTATC
>JBAWDM010000075.1:0-8066 GCA_049590735.1 Asticcacaulis sp.
TCCTGATCCAGTACGACGGCGTATTCGCCGAGGCGCGATAAAAACGCCTCGGCATCCGCCTTGGTTTCGATAGAATGCTGGCTGTCCAGAAAATCCGGCACATATTGATACGCACCGGTCAGTTGCGATATCGGATAAGGCCCCCAATAGGTGCCGCCGTCACCAAATTTATAAGTCTTATAACCCTCAGTTGTCAGGGATATATCCCACAATACGGCATCATAATTGATGCGGTCCATGCCTGTCAGATCGTTACGATCTATGGTTTTAAGCGCCGCCAGTGATTTTTCATAAAAGGCCAGAATCCTGGCGCGTTCTTCGGGAGTTGACGGGTCAAGCTTCGATTTAAGGCCTGCCAGCTTATCCTTATCCAGCCCCAGAGTGGTGGCCAGCATGGGCGACTGGCTTACCATTTCATCATATATGTTTTGGAAGATCGCTTTTACCTCCGGCTTGGGTTTGGCGGTACAGCCCGATGTAGCGACCAAAGCGGTCAGGGCAGACGCCCCGGTCAGCAGGATACGACGGTTAAGCATGGGTTTGTCTTTCTTATAGGCGGCGTTCCCTTAAGGCTAATGCTAAGACCGGCCATGCGCAAGCCGACATCACATCTTTATAAACGCACACTTGCCCTCAGAGGCTTAATGGTTAAGAATGGTTCTCAATTAGCCGCCGATGCCTGTCAACAGATTGAGGATTTTACATGCCGTCTTTTCGTTTTCTCAGCTCGTCCGCCCTGTCCGCCCTTCTTTTGGCCAGCGCCATGCCGGTTATGGCGCAGGACACCCTGCCTGCGATGTCTGCGGCCCTTACAGGTAAACTGGCCTCACCCGACGGCGCCGATATGGGCACTATCACCATTAAGCCTGCGCCTGATGGTGTATTTCTGCGCGTCGAAGCCCATGGCCTGACGCCCGGCTGGCATGGCATGCATTTCCATGAAAAAGGCGCCTGTACGGATGATAAGTTTGCTTCGGCCGGCGGCCATGTCCATAATATGACTCCGGTCAAGCATGGCTTGCTCAATAAAGACGCCAATGATGCCGGCGACCTGCCCAATCTGTTTGCCAATGCCGATGGCACAGCCGTAACCGAAGTTTATTCCTCACTAGTGACAGCTAAAGGCACAAATGATCGTCCGGCCCTCATGGATGAAGATGGCTCTGCAGTCGTTATCCATGCGCTGCCGGATGATTATACCACTCAGCCTATCGGCGGGGCGGGTGTGCGTGTCGCTTGCGCGGCCATTCACTGATTTTTAGGACGCTGACGGCCCGGCTTCGTCCTGATCCGGCGGAGCTGCCTCATCTTCCGGTGGTTGCAGCTTGCGCATCAAGGGCCTGCGTAACGCATAGACAGAAGATAAGATCAACGCAATCAGGCCCAGCATAAGGCCCAGAGCAAAAATGCGGATCAGAGCTTCATCGCTATGGGCAAAATAATAGCTGATGCCATCCTTGTAGTGGGGCAAAATAAACCCGCGCGATACATCCGTAATATGTGGTCTGGCTGCATAGAGATAGCTAAAAAACAGCGGCAAGAATACCCCGCACACGCCTGTCAAAATAACCGATGCCCACAACCAGACACGTACCTTGATGGCTTTAAGCTGTAATCTTTGCGTAATATTGGGTCGTTTCATGCGTGCATTTAAAGCATAGCCCCCTAAAGGAACAATGCGGAAAGAAAGCGCTTAACCGCGCATGGCTCCGCTGAGCGGTAAAGGCATCTGGCGGCGTGAAACGGGCACGAACGGGGCTTCATACAGTCGCGGCTTAACCACGGCCTTAAGCGGATAGGCCGCGCGTTCAGTTGCCCTCAAAGACGCTGTAGCGCTATGGGCCACGCCTGTCCGCATATCTGGCTTTCGGACATTCGCCTCATCACTGAACACCATTGTCACCATGCCGCCACAGGCCGGATCGGTACACCGGTATTTCCATTCCAGCAGATCCGCAAATTCAACACCCAATTTATGAGTTTCGATGAGGTTCTGAACGCTCTCGCCCCAGCTTTTGCGGCAAGCGCGGCACGTCACCGAGATAGTTACATCGCGCGGCAGGTCTTTCACCTGCGGCGGGCAATTCCAGATTTCATGACTCGCCATGGGCACATCCTCACTTTGAATGTTCCCATTTTGTTCTAGCTGTGGATAAATGTCAAGCCAAAAAAAACGGCCCCGTTTCCGAGGCCGTTTTGATCGTTTTTATGCGTCAGCGCGAACGCGCTTTTTGCGGAACGAAGGGTTCAGTTCGCGCTTACGTAAGCGAATGCTCTTTGGTGTCACTTCGACCAGTTCATCATCTTCGATATAGGCGATGGCTTGCTCAAGCGTTGGGCGGCGCGGCGGGGTCAGGCGAATCGCCTCATCCTTGCCGGAAGCCCGGATATTGTTAAGCTGCTTGGCCTTCATCGGATTGACGTCCAGATCATCATTACGGGCATTTTCGCCGATAATCATACCCTGATAAGTCTTTTCACCGGAGGTCACGAACATGGTGCCACGATCTTCGAGGTTCCACAGAGCAAAAGCCGCCGTTTCACCGTCAGAGTTGGAAACCAGCACACCCTTACGGTTCTGATCGATAATGCCCTTATAGCCTTCATAGTGTGAGAAGACGCGGTTAAGCACGCCCGAACCCCGCGTGTCGGTCAGGAATTCGCCCTGATAACCGATCAGCGAACGCGAAGGCGCCTTCAAAAGGATACGCGTCTTACCGGCGCCCGATGGCCCCATTTCCTTCAGTTCCGCCTTACGGATCGACAGCTTTTCGATAACAACGCCGGAATATTCGTCGTCCACGTCAATCATGACATCTTCGATGGGTTCCATCTTTTCGCCGGTTTCCGGATCAATCTGGAACACAACGCGCGGACGCGAAATGGCCACTTCGAAACCTTCACGGCGCATGTTTTCAATCAGAACGCCCAACTGAAGTTCGCCACGACCGGCCACTTCAAAAGCGTCCTTTTCTTCGGTCTCAGTTACGCGAATAGCCACGTTCGACTCAGCTTCACGCAGCAGACGCTCACGGATAACGCGCGATTGCACCTTATCACCTTCGCGGCCAGCCAGCGGACTGTCATTGACCGATACCGTCATCGAGATGGTGGGCGGATCAATCGGCTGCGCCGGCAGGGCCTCAATAAGGCTCATGTCGCAAAGCGTATCAGCCACCGTGGCCTTGGACAGACCGGCAATGGCGACAATATCACCGGCTTCGGCGCTGTCGACCGGCTGGCGCTTCAGGCCACGGAAACACAGAACCTTGGTGATACGGCCGCGTTCAATTTCATTGCCATTGCGATCCAGTGCCTTGATGGCCAGACCGGGTGTCGCCTTACCCTGTGCAATACGGCCGGTCAGAAGACGGCCCAGGAAGGGGTCGTTTTCGATCAGCACCGACAGCATCTGGAAAGGCTCGTCCTTCTTGGCGACCGCCTTAGGCTCAGGCACATGCTCAACGATCAGGTCATACAGAGGTTGCAAGGTGTCGCTGGGCGTATTCATGTCCATGGTTGCCCAGCCGCTCTTGCCCGACGCATAGATGTGCGGGAAGTCGAGCTGCTCGTCCGTTGCGCCCATGGCGGCAAACAGATCGAAGGCTTCGTTATGAACGCGATCGGGATCCGCGTGCGGACGGTCAACCTTATTGATACACAGGATGGGGCGCAGACCGAGTTTCAGGGCCTTGCCCAGAACGAACTTGGTTTGCGGCATAACGCCTTCTTCGGCATCCACCAGAATGACGCAACCGTCAACCATACCGAGGATACGCTCAACTTCGCCGCCGAAGTCGGCGTGGCCCGGCGTGTCGATAATATTGATGCGGGTTTCGCCGGCCTTACCGTTCCACAAAACAGAGGTACATTTCGCCAGAATGGTGATGCCGCGCTCACGTTCCTGATCATTAGAGTCCATAGCGCGTTCAGTCGTCGCTTCGTTGGCTCGGAAAATACCCGACTGAGCCAGCAGGGCGTCAACAAGAGTTGTCTTGCCGTGGTCAACGTGGGCGATAATGGCGATATTACGCAGGTTCATTGGCAGCCTTTAAAAAGCACAAAGCCTCTCAGTTCGAGAGGCACATTCGTTTTGATGTGAGTTATTCGCGCGCTCTATAACCGAATAACTCCCAAAACACCATAGCCAGAGGTCGATTATTTTTTGCAGACGCGAAACACGGAGCGTTATGCAGGGCCGAAACAACCCTAAGACTGGGGTTTGACTTTTTATCAAAGCCTTCCAATATCTTGGCTATGCAAGCTGAAATCTCTTCCTGCCGCGCCGATGTCTGGCTGTGGCGGGCCCGCTTTTTCAAAACACGCGCCCTGGCCCTCAAGGCCTGTGAGGGCGGGCATATCCGTATTGAACGATTCGGCAAGATGGTGCGGCTTGAAAAAGCGGCGACCCTGCTCAGAAGCGGCGACCATCTGGTGTTTGCGCTGGGGACGCGCCTGATGGACATACGGGTGCAGGCTGTGGGTGAACGGCGCGGCCCGGCGCCTGAGGCGCAGACCCTGTACTGTGTCGTCGCTTCCCCCTTGTAGATACGGGTGTTTTAAGGCTCATCCATGCCAGCTAATGCCTGAAATTAGAACAAATGGCGTATCAGGTGGGGCCAAACTCTTGACAGAGCGCGCTTATCTGAGCATGACGCACAGACGAACAGATAGTATAGAGGCTTGAGAACCGTTATGACCTACATCGTTATGGACGCTTGCGTGAAGTGTAAGTTCATGGACTGCGTGGAAGTCTGTCCGGTCGATTGTTTCTATGAGGGCGAGAATTTCCTGGCCATCCATCCGGACGAATGCATTGATTGCGGCGTCTGCGAGCCGGAATGCCCTGTGGACGCCATCAAGCCTGACACAGAAGACGAAGGCACCAAGTGGCTTGAGATCAACACCAAATATTCGGCTGTCTGGCCAAACATTTCGGAAAAAGGCACGCCACCGGCCGATCGCGAAGAATTTGAGCGCGAAACCGGCAAGTTTGAGAAATATTTCTCAGAAAAGCCCGGCTCCGGTAAGTAGGTTTTAAGCAAGCTGCTTTTTAAATAGCCGTATGCTTTGGTTGCTGATGGCTCTTTATCTATGCCTGATCAACCTTCTGACCTATTGGATCTGGGGATATGATAAGGCGTGCGCGGTTCAAAAGCTAAGACGGGTGCTGCACATCATGCCCGGTCATACAAGAATTAGCTGTCTTTAAGGTTAGAGTCGCTGGCACCTGGGAACAGTCGCTCCACCCAATTTATGAACCACCACATTATGAAGCCGTCGACTAACATGAACGGCAATACTATCATGCCGAATTTAAGTTCAGGTATGTGGATAAGAGATAAAAGTATAACGTGGATTATTGCTAGCACTGAGATTAACACCCAGAATCTCTTCTCTCGGATACTCTCCTTGCGGGTCTCCAATTTAGTCTGGATGATGATTCCAAATGCATATGCAGCGCCCGCAAAAAACAGCCCCTTCTCCAAATTAGTGATAAGTGCGACGAAGCCGAACACGCTCATGCTAATGACCGCTATAATCCAGTCGATACGACTCCAACGTTTCTTGCTCACTATTAACCTCCAACCATGCTCGATTTATATGAATCGGAAACCTTCGAGATATTATAACCTGAAGATATTATAAGTGCAGAAATACTAACGCCTCCAGAGACTGCGAAGTACGCCCTAGCGATAATTCGTTCGCAGTGATCATCAAATTGTAAACGAGCCGTTAAGGTGCAAGTTTCGTCCCCTTTATTTTGCCGTAAATTTGTGATATAGATGTCATATTGCAAGAGTCGAACGGTCTTCTTATGTCTTTCTCAAGGCAATCCCAGACCGCAGAGCTTAAGCAAATTTCGTTTGTTTTATGCGCTTAGGCTGGCGAGTTTTCGCGGGCCTTGGCTGCACCATCGACGCAGGTCGGATGACAACTTGTCTTAGTTAGGAATAACGTACGCTTTGCCTTCTCAGGAGATACCTCTTGCGGGTGGCTTTGTGCGCTTTAAATAATGGTTCGCCCTTCCCTTTTTCAGGGCAAGCCTTTCTGATGCTGAATGACATGTTTCTTTATCCGCTGCCTGCCTCAAAATGCTGGAAAGGCATCACATATGTCGGACACTCTCACCCTGCACAGTCAAGATTTCAGCGTCGGCGATAAGGTCGTGTATCCGGCCCACGGCGTCGGCACAGTGGCCGCCATCGAAACCCAGGAAGTCGCGGGCTATACCTTAGAAGTGTTTGTGGTGACATTTGACCATGAAAAAATGACATTGCGCGTGCCCACCAAGAAGGCCAAGATTGCCGGCCTGCGTCATTTGGCCGTCGAAGCCGTCATGTCGCAAGCGCTTGTCACCCTTAAGGGCCGCGCTCGCATTAAGCGCACCATGTGGTCACGTCGCGCCCAGGAATATGAAGCCAAGATCAATTCCGGTTGCCTGGTATCGCTGGCCGAAGTCGTTCGCGACCTCTTCCGTTCGGAAAGCCAGCCTGAGCAATCCTATTCGGAACGCCAGCTTTATGAATCCGCGCTCGACCGCATGGCCCGCGAAGTAGCCGCCATTGAGAAAATCGACCGCGATTCGGCCGTGGCGATCCTAAACAAGAACCTGACCAAGGCCGCTTAATTAACGGCAGATATGATCTGATTAAAAAAGCCTCCTGATGATCATCGGGAGGCTTTTTTGCGTTATCAGGTCAGGGTTTCATCCACCTGCATGCCGTACCACAGGCCATTGCGGCTGACTTTCACCGGCATGTCAAACAAATCTCCCAGAACATCATCCGTCAGCAAATCAGACTTAGCGCCCTGATGCAAAACCCGTCCGGCATCAAGCATGACAATATGCGCCATTTCCGGCAGAATTTCCTCAATATGGTGCGTCACCAGCAACAGGGTCGTGCCCTCTTGCGCTAAACCCCGCAGCACATTCAGAAACACGCGACGCGTTGCGGGATCCAGACCGGCACACGGCTCATCCAGCAACAAGGCCTCCGGGCGGTGCACAAGGGCGCGGGCAATCAGCACACGCCTTGCCTCGCCCGTGGACAGGGTATGCATGGAGCGGCCAATCAGGTGCGACACGCCGACCCGCGCTAAGGCCTCGTGGCTACGGTGTTTCATCTCATCGGTGACGATATGGTGAAAAGCCAGACCGCGCGCCGACATAAACCCGGAAATCACGGCGTCAAAAACCTCCAGTGACGGCTGTTCGGCAAAATCAAGCTGCATGGAGGGCGATACAATCCCCAGTCGCCCGCGCAATTCCGCTACATTCCAGCGATCTTCACCGAAAATGCGCACCCCCTCACCGCCCAACGGATAAAGTTGACGGGTAATCAGCTTAACCAGGGTGGATTTGCCCGAACCATTACGCCCCAGAATCGCCGTGTGCTGGCCTACTTCAATTGTAAGGCTGAGCCTGTCCAGAATGGCGCGCGGGCCACGCATAACACTGACCGCATTTAATTCCAAAACCTTGTTGCTGGGCTTATCGGGCATAATAATAGACTCTCATATCTGATGACCCGCATATAGGCGATCAAACGGCGCCTGTCCCGAAGCGAAATGACCGTCAGGGCAAAAAAACGCGATCCATCCGGACAGTGCGGTCGATTCATGACTTGACCTTATCCAAGCATTTGCCTATAGAACGCCCCTCTCGCGTCGCCTAAGCTCGTCACCGCACTGGGTTTGGCCGCGCATATGTCATTTATTCCAACGCCAATTCAGTTTGGCAAAAGGTACATCCCATGTCGCGTCGTTGCGAACTCACCGGTATCGGCCCTATGGTCGGCAACAATGTGAGCCACTCTAATGTTAAGACGAAGCGCCGCTTCCTGCCGTCCTTGCGTCAAACCGCACTGGCCTCAGAAGCGCTTGGTCAATCCTTCCGCCTGAAAATCTCGAACGCAGCCCTGCGCACGCTTGATTTCCGTGGCGGTCTTGATGCCTTCATCGTCAAGGCTGATGACGCCAACCTGTCGGTTCGCGCGCGTCGCCTGAAGAAGCAGATCAAAGACAAGCTGGCCGAGAACGCTGCTTAAAATTCTGATCACGGC
>JBAWDM010000076.1:0-4177 GCA_049590735.1 Asticcacaulis sp.
CTTTTTGCCACAGCCAGTTGGCCGCCTGTTCCGGAAAGAAGGCGAGGTGGCGGAAATTGGTGAAGCGGCCATTGAATTTGACCTTTTCCCAACCCAGAACCCATGACTCAGAGGGCTTGCGCGTAAAGGTCCAGTTGCCTTCGTCATCATCGCCGTGCGGATCGAAGGTGGCGTCTGCCTTAGCCCACAGTTGCGGATATTTGGGCGTCCACCAGCATTGCGGTTCAGGCCGGATGACGAGGTAATCGCCATAGCGTTCCAGCTTTTTGCCATTGCCGGAATCGACGAGGGCATAGTCAGCCCAGGCCTTGGTGCGCAGAGTGGTGGGGGTGTCGCTGATGATCATCCTCATGGCCATAAGGGCAGACGCCGTCTTCGTAAAGGGGGGCATCTGCAAAATCTGTTTTTGCCTCTGTGGGCGTGTGGTCTGTCTTGTCCCAGTGAAAGGGGTTTACAATCAGTTGATGAAGGGAAAACAGAGCGGCTGCCGATTGCAGGCACCAGTAAAACGGCGCGCTTAGCATATCCCGCCAGCCGAAATTAAGCCCAACGCGAAGGGCCGCGATTTTACAGGTCACTATGCCGCTCAGCGTACCCACAAAAAATAAAATCAGATCCCAGGTGGCCAGCGCGTCCTGTGGCCTGCCCGGCTCTGCCAGAATCTGCACCAGCCTTAACAGGAGGGACATGGCCATTAAAAAACTGAAGGGCGCATAACAAAAGGCCGCGCCTATTGTCAGCGCGATACTCATCAACAAAACCAGCCAGACACGGGGACGAAATTCCGCCTTAAGCCGGGTATGCACCATCAGGGTCTGCATATAGCCCTTGATCCAGCGCGTGCGCTGCGGAAGCCAGCCCTGTGCCGTGGTGGGCGGGCTTTCATAGGTCGGCAGGTCGATCATACCGATGCCATAACCATATTGCGCCAGCCTCAGGCCCAGATCGGCATCTTCGGTGACATTATAAGCGTCCCAGCCGCCGATCCGTTTCAACGCATCCGCCTTGAAATGATTGCTGGTGCCGCCAAGCGGGAAGGGCAGACCCAGATGGCTGAGGGCGGGCAGCAGGACGTCAAACTGCACGGCATATTCCGCCGAAAACTGACGGGCAATAAAGCCGGGTTTTTCATGTTTGCCGCTTACGGGCCGCAAAGGGGCCTGCAGGCAGGCCAGCGATGTGTCCGCTTTTGAAAAACTATATGCTGCTTCTAAAAGCTGTTCGGGGTGAGGCCGGTCTTCGGCATCATAGATGACAATCAGATCGCCCGTGGCGCGTTCCAGCGCGTAGTTAAGCGCGCGCGGCTTGGTGCGGGGAAAGCCCTGAGGCACTTCTATGACACGAACAAAGCCGGGCAGATCCAGTTTGTGAAAGGCCGCGATGGTGACGTCATCATCGGCTTCCAGAGCCAGCAGGATTTCAAAACGGTCGCGGGGATAGTCAATCCTGAGCAGGGCCTCAACCAATTGCGGTACAATGGCCGCTTCGTGATAGAGGGCGACAATAACACTATAGGCCGGCAGATTTTCATTACTGGCATCTGTGACGGGATCCACGATTGGATCAGGATGGCTCAGTGTGATCATGCAGGCCGCCAGCCGCCACAGCGCATTGCCCATGAAACAGACCCAGCACAGGCCGTAAAGCCCATGCAAAAGCACGGAAACGTTCCAGATACCTATACTGCCCATGACAAAACAGAGACAGGCTATGACGGTAATTTGCGGCCATGACAGGCCTGCGCGTGCAGAAAAAGAGGCCTTAAGAGGTAACAGGCTGGTGGGGATGGCGCCTGAGTGGGGCGTTTGCAGAAAAACGTGTTTTAAGACGGTTTCGGCGGCAGCAGAATCCTTATACATCCATTTGTCTAAGAATGCCTGTAACACTGCGTTGGTTTCCCCGTGTTTCATTTTGAAACAAGGGCTGATTTAAACGCGGCTTTTGACACCGGATAAACCAATTGAAGGTAGAAAATCTTCGGAAATCACTATCGCAAAGGTGGCGATTGGGGGCATTTATTGCCCTTATGGTTGGTGGCCTGTCCGTTGCCTTAGCTATTTTACAACCGTGGAACCGTGAAATCAGGCTGCCAGCTTCATCCAGACCTCTGAAGGTGGTGTCATTGGATATGTGCGCCGATCAATATGTTCTGGGCCTGATGCCGCGCGATCAGATTCTGGCGCTGTCGGCCCAGTCGTGGGGTGCGGATTCATATTTCAGTGACCGGGCTAAATATGTCAGACGCATCCGGCCGCGGCTTGAAACCATTCTGGCGCTCAGGCCGGACGCGGTTGTGCGTACATGGGGAGGCGATATCAATTTGATTAAAGCCTTAGAGCGTCACCATATTAAAGTCCTGAACATCAATGATATAAGCAATTATGATCAGGCCAGGGATGAGCTGCTGCGTGTCGGCCAGACCCTGAACGAAGAGGCCAGCGCCCAGATGGAGGCCCATCATTTCGATCAGGCCCTTGCGGATATCGTTCCTGTGGGTGATGGCCGTACCGCCCTCTATTACACACCGTCCGGCTATAGCGCCGGGCCGGATACCATGACCGGCGACATGTTGCGCCGGCTGGGTTTCAAGCTGGAAACCCAAAGCCAGGGGTATTTTTTCCTGTCGCCTGAGGTCTTGCTGAGCATGCATCCGGATACATTTGCTCTGGGTTTTTATGACGACCGCTATGCTATGCGCCGCGTGCCCGGCCGAAACCCCTTAATTCGTGCCCATATTGCCGCCAAACCCTATTTGGTTCTGCCACGTGAGTCTCTGGGTTGCACCGGCTGGTTTACTGCCTATGACTTAGTTGAAATTTCCAAACTGCCCCTGTCTCAGGGCAAGCTGAAGGCTGCGCCTTAATGCACATTCCGCCCCTGACCTTTACGCTGATTATTGCCGCTTTGATCGGGCTGTTGCTGATGATCATGCTCTTATTTGGCGATGTGGCCTTAAGCGGTGCCATGTGGTGGGATGCGTTGGTGCACTGGCGCTCGCTGGCGGCAGATATTGTCTGGGGCATACGTTTGCCGCGCAACCTGACCGCTTTGGGGGTTGGGGCCATGCTGGGCATGAGCGGCGCTCTTATGCAGGGGCTTTTGCGCAATCCTTTGGCAGAGCCGGGGCTTTTAGGGGTATCGGCCGGTGCGGGTTTAGGGGCGTCACTGGCCATCGTGTTTGGCATGGGGCTTATTCCCTTTGCGGTCGAAGGCTTAGCGCAGGTGGGTGCGATTACAATAGCGGGCATATTGCTGGTGTTTGTCCAACGCTTCCCGCAGCGCCAATCCCTGATTCTGTTGGGGGTAGGCCTGTCGGCCCTGTGTGGGGCGCTGATGGCGCTTGTTTTCAACCTGTCGCCTTCGCCGGTGACGACCTCAGAAATGCTGGGCTGGATGATGGGATCGGTTGAAAACCGCAGTTGGTTTGATGTGCTGGCCTGCCTGATAGGTTTGGCTATTGTGGGGGCGCTGAGCCTGAAACTGGGCAAGGGTTTGCGCTTTTTGACACTGGGCGAGGAAACGGCGCGCTCCATGGGGATTGATATGACGCGCCTGACCCAGATTATTGTCATCGGCTCAAGTCTTTTGGCCGGTTTGTCAGTGTCCGTGGCGGGTGTGATTGGCTTTGTCGGCTTGGCCGCCCCGCATTTCGTCAGGGCGTTTGGCATCAAGGATCCCTATCGGCTGATCTGGCCGTCCACCCTGACCGGCGGCTTGATGGTGTTATTGTCCGACGGGCTGGTGCGCCTGCTGCCGCCCACGGCGGATGTGCATCTGGGGGTTCTGACCTCGCTGGTTGGTGCGCCCCTGTTCGCCATACTGGCCTATAAAAGCGCGAAATCATGGATGCAGGATTGACCCGATGAGCCAGCTCAATATGGAAAATGTCAGCATCAGGCTCGGTCAGGAGACGGTCGTGCATGAGGTGAGCGCCAAGCTTCATGCCGGGAAGCTCTATATTCTGGTAGGGCCAAACGGAGCTGGAAAGACCACCTTGCTGAAAGCTTTGGCCAGCCTGATACCCACGCAGATGGGGCGGATAGATTTTGACGGACAGGATATGGCCGGCCTGTCACCGCCGCGCCGCGCCGAGATCATGGCCTATCTGCCGCAGGATCGCAGTATTGCCTGGGATTTAAGCTGCGTTGAGGTGGCCGCCCTTGGGGCGCAGCATCTG
>JBAWDM010000077.1:0-5222 GCA_049590735.1 Asticcacaulis sp.
TACCAAGTATCTGCCGCACTATGCCTTCGTATTTTTGCTGTTCACCATGGCCAATGTCGGCCTGCCGGGCACATCGGGTTTTGTGGGCGAAATCACCACGCTGGCCGGTGCCTATCACTGGAATACCTGGATTGCCTTTGTGGCGACCTCCGGTGTGATCCTGTCGGCTGTCTATGCGCTCAATCTCTATAAGCGCATCATGTTCGGCAATGTGACCAATGAGGCGATGAGCAAGTATCCGGATCTTTCGGTGCGGGAAATTGTTATTTTCACGCCGTTGATCATCGGCACGATTGTTTTGGGCGTTTACCCGGCGCTTGTTTTGAATATCACGTCAGTCAGTGTCAATACGGTGGTGGCAACCTATCAGGCCGTTATCGGCGGATAGGCTTTGCGACGAAATTGACGACCAGAGTACTTTAAGGATTGAGCTATCAGATGGACTATCACCACGCTCTCACATTAGCCCTGCCAGAAGAGATCATTGCGGTCAGCGCCTTGTTGATTCTGGTTTTTGGTGCCTTCCGTGGCGACAAGGCCATGACGCTCATCAGTACGCTTTGCGGTGTGGCGCTGGCTGTGGCTGCCGGTTTTGCCGCTTTCGGCCCGCAGGGCGTAGCCTTTAGCGGCGCTTTTGTCGTCGACGGCGTGGCCCTGTTTGCCAAGACGGCTATCTATATCGCCGCCATCTTTATTATCGTATTGGGGCAGGGCTATTTTGACCGTATCGGGGCGCGCCGCTTTGAATTTCCGATCCTGATCATGCTGGCCACTCTGGGCATGAGCATGATGGTGTCGTCGGGTGATCTGATCGCCATGTATGTTGGCCTCGAGCTGCAATCTCTGGCGCTCTATGTGCTGGCCGCCTTTCGTCGTGACGATCCGAAATCCTCCGAAGCCGGTCTTAAGTATTTTGTGCTGGGCGCGCTGTCCTCAGGCCTGCTCATCTATGGCGTTTCGCTGGTTTATGGCTTCTCCGGTTCCATGAACTTTCAGGCCATTGCCCAATCAGCCACGACTAATCTCAATGTCGGCCTGATCTTTGGTCTGGTCTTTGTCATCTGTGGCCTGGCGTTCAAGGTCTCAGCCGCGCCCTTCCATATGTGGACGCCGGACGTCTACGAAGGCGCCCCGACACCCGTGGTCGCCTTTGCCGCCGGGGCACCGAAATTCGCCGCCATGGTTCTGTTTGCCCGTGTCCTGCAAACCGGTTTCAGCGCTGATGCCGACCAATGGCGTCAGGTCGTGCTGGTTCTGGCCGTCCTGTCCTTTGTGGTCGGTGCCTTTGGCGGTCTTATGCAGCGTGATATCAAACGTTTGCTGGCCTATTCGTCGATCGCCAATATGGGCTATGCGCTTCTGGCCATCGCCGCCGGTGCCGTAGGCGTGGCCCCGCTTTTGATGTTCTTTGTCATCTATATGATTGACACGCTGGGCCTGTTCTCGGTTCAGATGAGCCTGAGCCGCAAGGGCGCGCCTGTCTATAAGATTGACGGTCTGGCCGGTCTGGCCAAGACCAATATGCCGATGACCCTTGTCATCACCATGCTCTGCTTATCGGTGCTCGGCATGCCGCCTTTCAGCGGTTTCTGGGGCAAGTTCTTTATCTTTGGTGCGGCCATTAAGGCCGAGCTATGGTGGGTGGCCGCGGCGGGTCTGGTGGCCTCTGTTGTCGCCGCCTTCTTCTATCTGCGCATCATCAAGCTGATGTGGTTCGATGCCCCCTTAGAGGCCACCGACACGCCACCGGTTGAGGCCAAATGGATCGCCTATGCAGCAGCTATTTTTGCCTTCCCAGGTGTGGTTGCCTTCCTGGTCTTTGTCTATCCACTGGCTCAGAACGCGGCCATTGGCTTTGGTCATTAGGCCATAGTGCGTGGCAGAATTTGAAATCTTTGAGTCTCTGCCCTCTACGCAAGATATGAGCCTTGCCCGTCTGCGTGCCGGCAAATTCGGCCCGGGCTGGGTCATGGCCCGTGAACAGACCAATGGCATAGGCCAGCACGGCAAGTCTTGGGTGGGCACCAAAGGCAATTTCATGGCCTCACGCTGGGAAGTCATGAAAATTGACATACGCTCTGTCCCCCAGCTCTCCTTCGTGACCGCTCTGGCTGTCTATGAAATGCTCAGGCCGGTCGTGCCCGATACGGATCCGTTCATGCGTATCAAATGGCCCAATGATATCCTGCATCGCGGCCGTAAGCTTTGTGGCATATTGGTGCAGACGGAACCGTGCTCAGAGCCTGATCATATAGGGGTCGTCATCGGCATTGGCATGAATATCCGTGTGGCGCCCGTGCTGGAATCCTATCCGACTGTCGCTTTGCGTGACATCAGCCCGGACGCGAAACCTCCGGAGCCCGAAGCGCTTTTACATAAGCTGAATGGTCATCTGGATGGCGTCCTTGATCTTTGGCGTTCCAAAGATTTCAACGCTATTGCAAAAGCCTGGCTAAAACGTGCCTATGGGGTCAATCGTATCGTCACTGTCAATTCCGATGACGGGCAGGGGCCTTTTTCCGGCCAGATCGTCGGTCTGGATCCCTATGGCGCGCTTGAGGTAAAAACATCAGATGGCCGGATTCATGCCGTAACCGGCGGCGTTATGACCTATGGAGATATACGCAATGCTTCTGGCCATTGAACAGGGCAATACCAATACGCTGTTCGCTATTCATGGCGGATCGGCAGAGCAGGGCGATAGCTGGACGGCACAATGGCGTGTCGCTACCGAAAGCACACGTACGGCGGATGAATATGCCGCCTGGCTGTATCAGCTCATGCAAATGCAGGGGCTTGATTTCAAAGCCATTGACGACTGCATCATTTCCTCGGTGGTTCCGCAATCCCTGTTTAATCTGCGTAAACTGGCGCAACGCTATTTCAACTGCAATCCGTATGTGGTGGGGGAAAATGCCTATCTGGGCATTGAGGTGCGCATAGATAAACCAAAAGAGGCGGGGGCCGACCGTCTGGTCAATGCGGTGGGCGGCCATATCAAATATGACGGGCCGTTGATTATCCTCGATTCCGGCACAGCCACGACCTTTGATGTCATTGGCGCGGATGGCGGCTATGAAGGCGGCGCGATCGCCCCCGGTGTGAACCTGTCCCTGCAGGCGCTGCATTCGGCGGCCGCCAAGCTGCCGCGCATTGCCATTGAAAAACCGGCGCATAAAATCGGCAAGGATACAGTCAGCGCCATGCAGTCCGGTATTTTTTGGGGCTATATCGGCCTGATCGAATATATGATCAGCTCCATTCAGGCCGAATACGGGCAAAACATGCAGGTAATTGCAACGGGTGGGGTGGCTTCTCTGTTCGAAGGTGCTACAGACAGGATAGACCATTTCGACCATGATCTGACCTTGCGCGGACTGCTCGAAATTTATAAGCGAACGCTGGCTCGCTCAGCCGCGTCCTGACTGGCATACGAATTAAAATGAAAAACAATACGAACGAACTGGTGTTTCTGCCATTGGGCGGCTCCAATGAAATTGGCATGAACCTGAATCTGTATGGCTATGGCCCCTCAGATAATCGCCAATGGATCATTGCCGATGTGGGCGTCACCTTTGGCGACCTGACCACGCCGGGCATAGAAGTCATTGCGCCTGATCCTGAATTTCTGGTCGGGGAAAACATACTGGGCATCATCCTGACCCATGCCCACGAAGACCATATTGGCGCGCTGGGCTGGCTGTGGGACAAGATCAAGGCCCCTGTCTTCGCCACACCGTTTACGGCCTTTCTGGTGCGGGAAAAACTGCGCGAAGCCGGCGTGCTGGATGAGGTTAATCTGACCGAAGTGCCCTTAAATGGCAATGTGAAGTTGGGGCCGTTTGATATTGATTATATTACACTCACGCATTCGATTGCCGAGCCGAATGGTCTGGCCATCCATACGGATCTGGGCACTGTTTTCCACACGGGCGACTGGAAATTCGACGAAGCGCCCATTACCGGCGCACCGACCGATATTCCGGCCATACGCAAGCTGGGCGATGATGGCCTGCTGGCCATGGTCTGTGATTCAACCAATGTTTTTGTCGATGGCCGCGCCGGTTCCGAAGAGGATGTGCGGGTTGAACTGGAAGCCCTGCTGAAAACCTTCAAAAAGCGGGTAGCGGTGGCCTGTTTCGCGTCAAACGTGGCGCGGGTGGATTCGGTCATGCGCGTCGCTATGGACTGCGGCCGCAAGGTCTGTCTGGTCGGGCGTTCCATGCATCGCATTACGGCGGCGGCGCGCCATGTCGGCCTGCTTAAGGGCATACCTGAGCCTATCGGTGAGGGCGAAGCTCAGCATCTGAAAGCCAATGAGATTCTGTATCTGTGCACGGGTTCACAAGGCGAGCCGCGCGCGGCCTTGTCCCGCATTGCCGACGGCAATCACCCACTGGTCAAGCTGAAACAGGGGGATGCCTGCGTCTTTTCATCACGCGTTATTCCTGGCAATGAAATCTCTATTCGGTCTTTGCAGAACCGGCTGTCCGATCTGGGCGTGGAAATCCACACCGAACGCGACCATCCGGGTATTCACGTGTCCGGCCATCCGTGCCGTGATGAACTTAAAGAAATGTATGAGCTGGCTCGGCCGCGCATTTCCGTGCCCACGCACGGTGAGCGCCGCCACCTGCTGAAACATGCCAGCTTAGCGGCGGAAATCGGCGTGCCTGAACAGATCACACCCCGTAATGGTGATATGGTGCGTCTGGCGCCAGGCCTGGCTGAAATTATCGATGAAGTGCCTTCGGGCCGTCTGTTCGTGGATGGTCGTCATCTGGTACCCGAAGCGTCTGATGCCTTGCGCGAACGCCGCCATGCCGCCCACAATGGCATGATGTTCGTTGCCTTTACCTTAGACAGCAAAAACCGTCTGGCCTCGATTGTCGATGTCAGGGGGCTGGGTCTGGCGTTTGAGGATGAGGACACCATTTCGGATCAGCTGGAAATGATTTGCCAAAGCGTTGAAAAGGCCGTGAAAGCCATGTCCAATGAAGCGCGTGATGATGACGAAGCCGTTGAAATTACGGTGGCGCGCATTGTCAAAAAAGCCGCTCAGGCCATCTGGGGCCGCAGACCCATTGTTGAGACCATTATCCTGCGGATTTAAGGCTTTGACGAGACACAGCGCAGGCATAATGGCGAGTAGACCGAAGGGATTTCACCTTCGGCCTCTCTCAGAACCGTGCTTGACAGTCTCCCATCACACGGCTCCCATC
>JBAWDM010000078.1:0-5217 GCA_049590735.1 Asticcacaulis sp.
GTGCTGGTGGCCCCTATTATTCCGGGCCTGACCTGTCATGAGCTGGAAGCCATAGTGGCTGCCGCGGCCGATGCAGGCGCTGAGCGCGCAGGCTATAATCTGGTGCGCCTGCCGCATGAGGTCAAAACCCTGTTCGAGGACTGGTTACGGGCGCATTATCCGGATCGTGCCAATAAGGTGTTAAACCTGATCCGCCAATGCCGCGATGGTAAGCTCAATGATGCTCATTTCGGCAGCCGTATGTCAGGTTCCGGCCCCTATGCTGAGATGATCCGCAAACGGTTTGCTTTGGCTGTCCGGCGGCACGGGCTGGATGGGCCGCGACAGCCCATGAACCTGACCGCTTTTCGCGGCGGTGATCCGCAAATGACTCTGTTTTAGAACGCAGTATTTGGCCAAGGCGCCTCATGCGCCTCCGACGCAATCGGCTTGCGCAGGGAAATCGCCAGGCGCATAGTGGTCAGGAATGACACGACAGGACTTGCCGATTGCGCACATCGAAAACGCCCGAAATTACCCCTGATGCCGCCCGCCATATCCTGCCCTGGCTGGTAGCGGTCGCCTTTTTCATGGAGGCACTGGATACCACCATCTTAAATACAGGCGTGCCGGTCATCGCCAAAGCGCTGGCGGTGACGCCCCTCAGCATGAAGGCGGTCTTGTCGAGCTATACACTCAGCCTCGCCGTTTTTATCCCCATCAGTGGCTGGATGGCCGACCGTTTCGGCACACGTCGCGTCTTTACCGCCGCCATCACCCTGTTTACGCTTGGATCGCTTCTGTGCGGGCTGTCGACCAATATTCATATGCTGGTGGCCTGCCGCATCCTGCAGGGCATGGGCGGCGCCATGATGACGCCGGTCGGGCGGCTGGTCATGGTGCGCACCTTTGAGCGCTCGGATCTTGTACGTGCCATGAGCTTCGTTGCCGTGCCGGTTTTGATCGCGCCCATGCTGGGGCCGCTTATTGGCGGGCTGATCGTCGATTACCTGCATTGGCGGGTGATTTTCTTCGTCAATATTCCGGTGGGTGTTATCGGCGGTATTCTTGTCTGGCTGAACATGCCCGACTATCGCGGTGAACCACGTCCGCTTGATTATCTGGGTCTTATCCTGTTCAGTTCCGGCGTGGCCCTGCTGTCTTATGTGCTGGAAGTGTTCGGTGAACATCGGCTGGGCACAGGCGGCATACTGGGTTTGCTGGCCATTTCCCTGCTGCTGATACTGGGCTATGGCCTGCATGCGGCCAAAACAGCTTTTCCCCTGCTGAACCTGACCCTGTTTCGCCTGCGCACGTTTGCGGCGGCCGTCAGCGGCAGTTTCATTACGCGGTTGGGCATTGGCGGCGCGCCCTTCCTGCTGCCCATGCTGTACCAGATCGGTCTGGGGCTTACGCCCGTACAGTCGGGCCTGCTGATCATGCCGCAGGCCTTAGCGTCGATGAGCACCAAATTCCTGCTGCCGCGTGTGCTGGAACGTTTCGGTTATCGCAATGTGCTGATCTGTAACACTCTGGCGCTGGGGGGCATGCTGATGCTGTTCGGCACGATACATCGCGGCACACCGATCTGGGTCATTGTCATTCAGGCCCTGATCTATGGCGTGCTGACCTCTTTGCAATTCACCAGCATGAATACGCTGGTCTATGCCGATGTGCCGCGCGATCAGTCCAGTGGCGCCAGCACCATAGCCAGCACCTTGCAGCAATTGTCGGTATCGTTTGGTGTGGCGGCGGCGGGCCTGACGACGGTCTTCTTTTTGCCGACCGAGGCGACATCCAATCCGGGCCTGATGATTGACGGCCTGCATAAGGCCTTCTTTGTGCTGGGCGGGTTTACCCTTGTCTCGACCCTGATTTTCAGCCGCCTGAAACGCACCGATGGCGGCAGCGAAGCCGGCGAAAAAGACCTGCACCTCGATGAGGCAAAGGGGTGACTATCTACCAGACTTTGAAATGCTTGCTCAGCTTCAGGCCCTGCTTCTGATAGTTCGATCCCATCTGGCCGTATAGCTTGTCGGGGCGCGCCGTCAGGGGTTCTTAGACAAGCTTAGCGACGGTCTGGCCGTCTTCGAGCAGGAAGGGCGTCTCATGACAGCGCACTTCCAGCACGCCTTTGGAGCCGGAGCCCGCGGCTTCGGCCGTGCCAAAGCCCGGATCAAAGAAACCGGCATAGTGGACACGGAACTCACCGACACCCGGATCAATCGGCAGCATTTCAGCCGCTTCGGTGGCGGGTATTTCCACATCGGTTTTCGACGCCAATATATAGAATTCACCGGGATCAAGCAGCAGTTCGCCACCGCTTTGATAGAGCGGTTCCCAGAACTTTTTCGGGTCGTGGCCGTCAATATGGTCAAGATCAATAATGCCGGCGTGACGTCTGGCGCGAAAACCGACCAGATCCCCGGTCAGATCAACGCCGCAATCTGTGGTGCGCAGGTGCGTTGTCGGGCCGCGTTTCAGGCGCAACTGATTGAGGCGGGTGCCGGAACGCGCCAGCACGCTGAAGGTTTGCGGGGCGATTTCAATATAGAGCGGCCCGTTATAGCCCTCAGCGACATCATCGAAGGCGCAGCCATAATCGGTCAAAAGCCGCACAAAGACATCCACCCGTCCGGTCGATGATTTCGGATTGGCGCGGGCGCTGATGCCCTTGGGAAGATTCAGGCTCTCTCTCAGCTCGGCAATATAGACGCAGCCGGATTCGAATACCGCGCCACGGGTCAGATCCATTTCGTGCATTTGCACATCGGCCAAACGATCGGCGACGGTGCGGCTGCGCGGCAGGTAGGACGCCCTGACGCGCCAGGCGCGATCGCCTAAACGCAGGTCGACACTGGCGGGTTGAATCTGATTGTCGTCAAACGGATGCGTGCTGATGATGGCACCCGCCTCGGCCAGGGCCGCCAGATCCTGCATCGGCAATATGCCTTGCGGGCCGCCATCTATGGGTAAAACGGGCTTAATCGACATAAACGCGCTATTCTCTTTTCATGTTCGGGCCCACCATTTAAGAGAGGATCGACTCAACAGCAAGCGCAAAGCCGAACTTCGCCATGTTCTATCAACACACCAGCCACGATATCACCATCCGCGTCGAGGTTGATTACGTCCCGCCCGAAGCGCACGGGCACGATGACGGTCGCTATGTCTGGGCCTATCACATCACCCTGAGCAATGAGGGCGACCGCCGTGTTCAGTTACAAACCCGTCACTGGACGATCACCAACGGTTTGGGTCATGTTGACCATGTCGACGGGCCGGGCGTGGTTGGTGAAACGCCGATCCTGAATCCGCATGAAAGTTTCAGCTATTCTTCCGGCTGTCCGCTATCGACGCCTTCGGGCACGATGGAAGGCTATTATATGTTTGAGGATGAGACGGGGCAGGCGTTAAAGGTCATCATCCCGACCTTTTCGCTCGATCTGCCCGACGCTGGGCGGGTGCTGAATTAGGCGACAAGACTCTGGTAAATTGTGATCACAATATGTAAGATCGGGCTCGTCTTTTCCTCACACAGGATGCCGTGCTCATGACCCGTAATGCTGATCTGGCTGCCCGCCGACATGCCGCTGTGGCGCGCGGTATCGGCCATGCCACCACCCTTTATGCGGCCCATGCCGATAATGCCGAGCTTTGGGACGCGGATGGCAGGCGTTTCATTGATTTTGCCGGTGGCATTGCCGTGCTGAATACCGGCCACCGCCACCCGAAGGTACAGGCCGCCGCCCTCAAACAGATGGAAGCCTTTACCCATACGGCGTTTCAGGTCGTGCCGTATGAGCCTTATATTGAACTATGTGAAAAATTAAATGCATTGTTGCCCATAAACGGCCCGGTGAAATCGGCCCTGTTCACCACCGGCGCCGAAGCCGTTGAAAATGCCGTGAAAATCGCCCGCGCCTTTACCGGCCGCGAAGGGGTGATCGCCTTTAGCGGCGGTTTTCATGGCCGCACGGCGCTGACCTCGGCCTTGACCGGTAAGGTGATGCCGTACAAAAAGGATTTAGGGCCGCAACTGGCCGGAATCTATCACCTGCCGTTTCCGGTGGAGGCGCATGGTATTGCGGTGGACGACACCCTGAAAATCCTCGACCATATATTGCGCGCCGACATAGCCCCCGATGCCGTGGCGGCCATTATCATTGAGCCTGTGCAGGGTGAGGGCGGATTTCAAATTACCCCGCCGGACCTAATGCGGGCCTTGCGGGATATTTGTGACACGCACGGCATTCTGCTGATTGCCGATGAGGTCCAAAGCGGTTTTGGCCGCACCGGCAAGCTGTTTGCCATGGAACATTATGATGTCAAACCCGACCTGATGACCATGGCCAAGTCTTTGGGCGGCGGCTATCCCCTGTCGGGCGTGTCCGGTCGCGCTGAGGTCATGGATGCGCCGGTGGTGGGCGGGCTTGGCGGCACCTATGGCGGCAATCCGGTTGCCTGCGCGGCGGCTCTGGCGGTGCTGGAGGTGATCCGTGAGGAAAACCTGCTGGAGGCCGCGGAAACTCAGGGAGCTAAGCTTAAGGCGCGTCTCGAAGGTTTGGCGGGCCGCAATGATCTGGTGCCGATCCGCGCCATTCGCGGCTTAGGCGCGATGGTGGCCTTTGATATTGTCACGGAAAACGGCAGCCTGACGCCTGATGCCGCCACCACCAAACGCGTAACGACAAAGGCGCAGGACGAAGGGCTGATCCTTCTGTCCTGCGGGGTATCGGGCAATACGATCCGGCTTTTGGCGCCTCTGACCATAGCCGATGCCCTGCTGGATGAAGGCATGACCATGCTGGAAAACGCACTCAGGGTTTAAAGTCCCGGCCTAAAGTGTTGAGGACACCTTCCACAGATCAATGCCGCCTTCGGTGGCAAAACTGTCAATGCGCTTAAGCTCGTCCGGTGTGAAATTGAGATTATCCAGCGATTTCAATGTATCGGCCAATTGCTCAACCGTGCGCGCGCCCACAAGCGCCGAGGTTACACGCGGATCGCGCAACACCCAGGCCACCGCCATCTGCGCCAGAGTCTGACCACGGCTCTCAGCTATCGCATTCAGTTCGCGGATACGGCGGATATTATCGTCGCTCAGCATTTTCTGATTAAATGATCCGGCCTTGGCGGCGCGGGCATCGTCTGGCACACCCTTGATATATTTATTGCTCAAAAGCCCCTGAGCGAGCGGCGAAAAGGCGATGCAGCCCGTGCCCATCTCATCCAGCG
>JBAWDM010000079.1:0-2434 GCA_049590735.1 Asticcacaulis sp.
TTGGTGAGCGAGGCAAAGCGGGTGCGATACCAGCCATTGCCATTCTTGACCACCTGAGTGGTGCTGCCGGACAACTCCGAACGGAAACGGGTATTGACCTTTTTGGCCCAGTCGCTGGCCAGAGACTTATCCTTGAAGGCGCCGACCTGAATGGCATAGACGGCCGTCGGGTCTTTCTTTTTGGTTTTGGCAGCCACAGTCTTTTTCGTGCTCGCCTTCGTGTCCGCCTTCAGTTCGGCATCCAGATCCGCCACGCCGGGGCGGGCGGTCAGGGCCTGAACGATATCATGCGATTTGATGGTGGCGGACGCGCGCTGGAAATTCGTATCTGAGGCATTGGCCATTTCGCTGCCGGCCAGGGTTTCCCGCAATTGCGCATCGGTCAAAGGCTTACTGTTGGCGGCCAGAACCGTATAGGGCACAGGCGCGGAAGGTACAGGTGGCAGGGCACCGTTGATGGCGCGGGTAAATTCGTTTTGCGCGATGGTGATGACTTCACCACGGTTGCGGCGGTCGATGACATCAAAGCCGGTGCGCATCAGTTTGGTGACATGTTCGCGGCGCTGCGTGCTATTGGAGCCGCCCAGCATCACCGCAATCAGGCGGTGGCCATTTTTCACCTGAGAGGCCACCAGATTATAGCCGGCGGCATTGGTATAGCCGGTCTTCATGCCATCCACACCGTCAAGTCCACGCAAGGGATTGTGGTTATAATAGGTTTTGCCGCGGAAGTCCTGAGAGGCCAGGTTGAAATAGTTGTAATATTGCGGATAGTCGCGCAGGACGGCGCGGGCCAGAATAGCCATATCGCGGGCCGAGCTTAGCTGACGCGAATCCGGCAGGCCATTGGCGTTGACAAAGCGCGTCTGGGTCATGCCCAGTTCCTGCGCGCGGATGGTCATCAGGGCGGCAAAGCGTTCTTCGGTGCCGCCGATTTTTTCCGCCAGAGCCACAGCCAGATCATTGGCCGAATACAGCGCGATAATGCGCATGGCTGTATCGACATCAATCGTATCACCAGGCTTCAGATAGATTTTCACAGGTGCCTGAGCGGCCCCGTGGGCGCTCATGGTAATCAGGTCGGTGGGTTTCAGTTCGCCACGCGCCAGGGCATCAAAGGCCATATAGAGCGTCATGATCTTGGTCAGCGAGGCGGGGTAGCGGGCCGAGTCAGCGCGGCGGGCATAGAAGACTTCGCCGGTTTGCGCATCGACGACAATGGCTGAATATTTAGCATTGTCGGCCGGATCGTCAGCATAGGCAGCGCTTAGGGGGACAAACAGACTGATCAGGGCCGCCAGCATCAAACTCAGCCCGATTGCACCCTTAGACAGGCGATTGGCGGTGGCATGAAGTTGGCTGATTGCTGGCCCGATAATACGCATCAAAGCTGTCCTTACTGTTTTAGCGCGCCCGTGCAGCGCGATTACACATTCTTTATAATTATGGGTAACACCCTGCGCCCAAAATACCAAATCCGTACCCTAAAGGCATAATGTGGTCTTAATATGAGCCTGAGTGCACCATAAGCATCTTATATAAATGTGTCGTAAATTTATATTAACTAACCCTTAAGCTCACCGGATTGTGAACCAAAGGGTCGCATGTCAGGCGAAAAAGCGCCAATCACCCGTGCATACTTATGCGTCATTGAAATACCGTATTTTTTGCGCCATCCTCTCAGCTAGCGGGCCCTTTGGCCTCAGGAGAATAAAGTCATGATTCGTTTATCCCCCCTTAAGGCCGCCGTGCTGGCCGTTGGTGCGTTTGCCGTACCGGTAAGCGTTGGTTTGTCGGTATCGGCAGAGCCTGTGCCGTATAATAGTGCTGCCTATAACAACAGCAGCAATGGCAGTTATAACGGGACATCTTCGCAATATGACGGCTATTGCTATTCCAAGAAGGTCGATACGGTCGGTCAGAATGCGGCCATTGGCGCGGCGGCAGGGGCTTTGGCTGGCAGCCTGCTGGGTAAGAAGAAAAAGAAGACCCAGTCGGCGGTGATCGGCGCGGCGCTGGGGGCGGGGGCAGGCTATATTGTCGCCAAGAATTCGAAAGAAAAGGTCGAGTGCGTCAGCAAGGATTACTACGTCTTTGATCGCGGCTATTATGAGCCGGCGGATGCGCCTGCGCATCAACGCGTTGTTTTCTTTGAAGAACGTCCGGCGGATGTGAACCTGTTTGTGGTGCGTAAGGGCCGGGTTGTGCCGTATCGCGGCCGCTAAAGGCTTAGGGTTTAATCCACGTGGTTCTGGCCCCTTCTGCGATCAGGCAGGAGGGGCTTTTTTGTGTTTCTCCTCCTCTGTGAAACGGGGGGAGGAGGCCTATGTGCGTAAGTAAGATTCCCCACCACCCCGAGCCATTCTTTGTGGAAGTTCGCTTGTGTTGGCTCGCGGTCCCCCTCCCCGACGAGTCGGGGAGGTATAGTCACACT
>JBAWDM010000080.1:0-1544 GCA_049590735.1 Asticcacaulis sp.
GCTATAGGCTTTACGGCACTTGCCGTCTCATTAAAATCCAGGTTCCGTCATGATCGATCCCACCGCCGCAAAGGCGTCAGAAACCCCAACCGTCTCACCATCCGCCCCTCAGTCAGGCGCGGGGCAAAAGATGTGGGGTGGTCGTTTTACTGCCCGACCCGATGAGATTATGCAAGCCATCAATGTCTCGATTGATGTCGATCAGCGCCTTTGGCAGCAAGACCTTGAGGGTTCGCGCGCGCACTGCGCCATGCTGGCCGCGCAGGGCATTATCACCTCTGAGGATGCCGCGACCCTGCTGGATGGCCTGCAAACCATTCAGGACGAACTGGAAAACGGCACCTTCCCGTTTCGTGCCGAGTTTGAAGACATTCATATGAATGTCGAAGCGCGCCTGCGTGAGCTGGTGGGGCCGGTATCGGGTCGTCTGCATACGGCGCGGTCGCGCAATGATCAGGTGGCCACGGATTTTCGCCTGTGGGTGCGTGATCATGTCGATATCACCATCCGCCAGTTGTTTGACCTGCAAGGGGCCTTGCTGAAACGCGCCGAAGAACATGCCGACACCCTCATGCCCGGCTTTACCCACCTGCAACCGGCGCAGCCCGTTACCTTTGGGCATCATCTGATGGCCTATGTCGAGATGATCGGGCGCGATCATTCGCGGTTTCAGGATGCCCGCAACCGCATGAATGAAAACCCGCTGGGATCAGCCGCTCTGGCCGGATCGCCCTTCCCGATCGACCGCCATAATACGGCGCAGGCTCTGGGCTTTGATCGTCCGATGGGCAATTCGCTGGATGGCGTATCCGCGCGCGATTTCGCGTTAGAGGCCATGAGCCACGCCATGATCTGCGCCGGGCATTTGTCGCGTCTAGCCGAAGAAATTGTCATCTGGACGACACCGCAATTTGGCTTTATCCGCCTGTCCGATGCCTTTTCAACCGGCTCATCCATCATGCCACAGAAACGCAATCCGGACGCCGCCGAACTGGTACGCGCCAAGACGGGACGCATCACCGGCTCGCTGATGGCGCTGGCGACCGTCATGAAGGGCCTGCCACTCGCCTATTCCAAGGACATGCAGGAAGACAAGCCGCCGGTTTTTGAGGCCTTTGACGCGCTGGATCTGGCCTTGCGTGCCATGACCGGCATGGTTTTGGATCTGGAGGTCGATAAGGCCAAAATGCGCAAAGCTGCCGGAGCCGGTTTCTCGACGGCCACAGATTTGGCGGATTGGCTGGTTATGCATCTGGGCATACCGTTTCGTGATGCCCACCATATCACGGGGGCGGCGGTGAAACTGGCCGAAACCAAGGGCGTCGATCTGGCGCAACTGGAACTGTCCGACTTGCAAAATCTGGAAGCCGGAATTACCGAAGGCGTGTATAAGGTTTTGACGCCTGAGGCTTCTGCGGCTTCACGCCAGAGTTATGGCGGTACGGCCCCTAATCAGGTTCGCCTGCAAATTCAGCGCTGGAAGGATCAACGCGCATGAGGAAGACAACACATCCGGCCCCGGCCTATATGCGTTTTGTGAGCAT
>JBAWDM010000081.1:0-3228 GCA_049590735.1 Asticcacaulis sp.
AGATGAAAATGCCCAACGCATCGGCCCTGGCAAACACGGCCGGCTTATCGACGATCAAAAGGGCATGGGCGCGGGCGACTATCCCGCACAGACCCGCCTGCGCCACATCCTCAAGGGTTTGCACGCCAATCGTAGGCATGTCCAGACGCTGATCCTGTATGGGTTTTACCAGCTTGGCCAGAACCCCCTTGCGATTAGCAAGCGTTCCGCGCAGGGCCGGTGACAGGCCGGCCACACGCTGCAACAAGGCCTGCGTGCCCTCCTGCGCCTCAACGGCCAGCGTAATCCGTCCCGCCACCACAACCGACTGGCCTATATCCAGTTCACCTATGGCCGCCGCAATGCGCATAGCCTCCTGAGCGTCCTGCATGGCCTCGGGTGACGGGTCGGGGCCCGCTTGCTGACCCGAACCGATCAGAAGCTCTGGATTGACCTCATGCGCGCCCTCTATGTGATAGCCCTGGGCCGCAATGCCACTGGCCACCTGCCGCAACAGGGAATCATCTCCGCCCCGACCAGCCATCTGAATGTCAGGCAGAATCGCTTCGCCACCCGCATCGCGTTTGAGGCTGGTGAAATCCGGACGCTGAACATAGCCGCACATACATACTGACTGGCACTTTTCCTCAGCCAGTATAGAAAACAACCGGCCAAAATCCCCCAGACCCAGCGTAAAGCCGGCATAATCCGCCAGAGCCGGATCCGACAGACCCTCAATGCGGATCACCGTAAAGGGCCGGTTCGTCCGCTTCAGATGCGCCGCCACCTCAACAGGTAAAGCGCCACCGCCGGATATCAGGGCCAGTTTTCGCAGGTCAGACATGATGGCTTAATCGGATGGCAGGCAGATGGGCCGCGACGAATCCTTGCGGATAAAGTTGACGATTTCCACCACCTGATCAATGTCCGCGAAATTTTCCAGAACATCATCCAGACGCTCCTGAAACGTCCCCTCTTCGGCAAACATCATACGGTAAGCGGTGCGCAGGGCCAGAATAAGCTCGCGCGAAAAGCCGCGGCGCTTAAGGCCCACCAGATTCAAGCCCTCAAGACGGGCATGATTGCCCCAGACCGAACCATAGGGAATCACATCCTTTGTCACAATGGCACCGCCGCCGATGAAACTATACCGGCCCAGTCTGGCAAACTGATGCACCGCGCAACTGCCGCCCAGAAACACAAAATCCCCGACCTGTACATGCCCGCCAATGGATGCCTGGTTGGCCATGATGACATTATTGCCCAAAATGCAGTCATGTGCGATGCCGGATCCGGCCATAAACATGCAGTCGTCGCCGACACGGGTTATACCCCCGCCCTTTTCCGTTCCGGCATGCATGATGACATGTTCGCGCACCAGCGTGCGATCACCCACGATCAGCCGCGTTGGCTCACCCTTGTGCGCCAGATGCTGCGGCGGCCCTCCAAGACATGAAAACGGGTGCACCATACTGTCCGCACCCAGCTCCGTAATGCCATCAATGACCACATGTGATTTTAAGGTCACGCCATCCTTAAGCACGACCTGAGGCCCGACTATGCAATAGGGGCCAATATCAACGCCTGTGCCCAAATGAGCGCCATCATGGACTATGGCCGATGGGTGAATGGTTACGGTCATTTCGGGCTCTCTACCACCATGGCGGCGAAATCGGCTTCGCAGACCACCTTGTTGTTCACAAAGGCTTCGCCATGAAATTTAAAGACATCACCGCGATGACGCACCACCTCAACCTTCATGCGCACGACATCACCCGGCCGTACAGGGCTTCTGAAACGCACACCGTCCACAGACATAAAGAAAATGGTCTTGCCTTCGACATCGGCATCCAGCGATTTGGACATCAAGACAGCGCCGGTCTGACCCAGGGCTTCAATCAGCAGCACCCCCGGCATGACCGGATTTTCAGGAAAGTGACCGGCGAAAAAGGGCTCATTAAAGGTCACATTTTTAATGCCGACCATCGACTTATTTTTCACCCAGTCTTCGCCCCGGTCAATGAGCAAAAAAGGATAGCGATGCGGAATACGTTTCAGAATTTCAACATAGTCCACTGAAACAGGTGCCATATCAGGCACTGAACCGGCCGTTACGTCCGGCACATCATCAGCCATGAGTGTCATGAAATTCTTACCCCTTATCCTTCATCATCGCATTTTTTTCCAGCCAGATCGACTCGCGCAAAAACTGCCGCGACGGCTTGGCCGGAAAGCCTGAAACCGTAGCGCCTGGCTCAATATCTTTATAAACGACGGCACCGGCCCCAATCTTTGCCCCTGCCCCCACCTGAATATGGTCGATAATCCCCGCCCGACCGCCAAACATGGCCCCGTCCCCGACAACAACCGATCCGGAAAGCCCGGTATGGGCCGCCACAATACAGTTACGGCCCAAACGGACATTATGCGCGATCTGAACCAGATTATCGACCTTGGTGGCCTCGCCGATGATTGTGTCATCATATGCGCCGCGGTCAATACAGGTATTGGCCCCCACGCTCACATCATCCTGAATGATCACCCGCCCCAGTTGCGGCACATCCACCAGACCTCGCGCATCGCCGGATACCCCAAAGCCCGCCTCACCGATACGAACGCCTGAGGCGATCTGAACGCGATCCCCCAGCAAGGTGCAGTAAAGTGTGGCATGCGCACCAATCCGGCAGTGGCGCCCGATGCGGCAGCCCGGGCCAATCACAGCATAGGCTTCGATGCGTGTACCGGCCCCGATCTCGACATCCTGACCGATAACGGCGCCGACACCGATTGAAACCCCTGCCTCCATCTTAACATCGGGATGAACAGCCTGCTGGCCTTCATGTTGACGTGCCCGATACAGATGGGCCGCCAGACGTGACCATGCCGCCTGCGGACTGGGGGTGATCATGGCCACACTTGCGGCAGGCACATGCTCAATAAAATCCGCCGGCACCAGCACAAATTCCGCTTCGGTACGGTGCAGATTGATCAGATAGCGTCGGTCACTGAAATAGGCCACCTTGCCGATTCCGCTATGGCCTGTGCCGCCCAAAGATAAAGGGGCGCAGGCACTTATGTACCCGCTCCCCTTTTTCTCCGGTACCGCGTACCGGCTGGAGGTAATTTCCGCCGCCTGATCGAGATCAATTTTTGAACACAGATCAAAAAAGCGCGTATCAGGCATATAGAGTTCTCTTCAGCGCCGGAATAAGCGCAATGGACTATTTGGCAGGTGCCGCGGCTGCCTGA
>JBAWDM010000082.1:0-7109 GCA_049590735.1 Asticcacaulis sp.
TCATAGTCGCTGTAACGCGCCGAAAGGTCGAGCTTCATTTCTTCTATATAGGGCAGGCCCTTAAAGAGCGGAATTTCCGTTTCGCCAAACACTTCCTTGACTGAGTCCGAGCCTTTTGTGATGCCGGCTGTCAAAGCGCCCCAGTCATTACCGGCCCGTGAAAATTCACCTGGCACGTCATTAATCTTATCCTGGCGGAGATTGACACCAACGGCCACAGACAGAGCGCCTGCCGGCAGTTCATAGATATCACCGGTCGCCGTGGCTTCGAAGATGGTTTGATCGTAGGTCGTTTTACCTTCCTGACGAACAAAATAATAGTCCTTGAGCGCCTGCGGCCAGTCGCCGTCTTCCAGAATACCCGGCGTAAAGACATCCAGCGGCAAACAGCCTGCCGGTGCGCTTGGCCCGCACACACCATCGGCCAGCAGATCATAGGTCACCTGATCCGTTCCCGTACCGGCTTCGACGCGGTCATTCGGGATGGCTATATTCGTGTAGGTGCCTTTGCTGCGGGACGTGGAGAGATAGGCATCCCAGCTCCAGCCATTCGACCAGTCGCCGCGTGCCCCGCCAAGAAGGCGATAGACACTGACGTCCTGACTGTTTTCCGATGGCAAAGCTAAATAGGGCTCAGCCTGAAGCGGCAGGCAGAAATATTTATCGCAGGCTGCATTCCAGGGGTTCGCCGATGAATTTTCATTGAAACGTGGGAAGAAGGTCCGCCAGCTTTTTTGCGAAGATTTGCGCTCATTGTAGGACAGCTCTGTATAGAACTCTACCCCGTCGGCCCAGACGGGGCGGTAAGAGCCCTCGGCATACAGATTAGCGGTCTTAACCGGCGAAAGAATGGTTGTATCCAGAGTCTTCTTATTGGCAAAATCACGGTTTTCATAGGCAATGAAGGCCCAATCTTTCAGGCAACCGTCAAAATTATTGGGCACACACGGCGTACCCGGTGTGATCGCCCGTGAACCGTAATAATTGCCTATGCCATAATCGGACAGAAGCTGCCAGTAATCCTTGGCGAAATAGGTACCGACATAACCATTACTGGCACCGCTGTAGCACTTATAGGTACCTGTATTGCCGTCAATCTGATCTGCTCTGGTGCCATCGGCGTTGAAATAATTATCCTGCTGACAGGCAAACGCATCACGATCACCCGCCGTCAGCTTGGTCTGTTCATACTGCGTTGCGGACACCAAAAAATGCCCCTTGTCGAAGGTCTTACCCCACAACAAATCATACTGGTACTGATCGGCCCCGCCATGCTCACTCTGCTTAAGCGTTGTGGAAAATTCCAAACCGTCAACATTCTTGCGGGTTATCACATTGATGACCCCGGCCACCGCATCGGAACCATAGATAGAGGACGCGCCATCCTTCAGAATTTCATAGCGTTGAATCAAGGAGTCCGGAATGGTGTTCAAATCCACGGCGGACACTGTGCCGCCAACCCCGGCTGGCGGCAGTCTGCGGCCATTGAGCATGACCAGAGTGCGTTGCGAGCCAAGGCCGCGCAGTGAAATGCTGCTGATGCCGCCCCCGCCATTCACCACATAGCCCGTGAAGGTATTGTTGATCTGGCCGGAACCATTGGCCACTGACGACGATTGCAAGATTTCAGCGGCGCTGACCATACCGGAGAGCGTGGATTTTTCAGAGGTAATGATCTGCACAGGCGATGGAGAATTGAATTCGGAATGCTTAATACGCGACCCGGTAATAATGACCTCTGTTGTGTCTTCGGGCGGCGCAGCTACTGTTGAATCAGTAGCGGCTGCCGCGTCGGGAGCCGGCGTCGGCGTTTCCTGTGCCCATGCCGGCAAACCGATTGTCAGGCTTGTCAGAATGGTGCCTGTCAGCAGCCATTTGCGTGACTTATTGTTTGATTTCAACATATGATACTCCGTTAACTGCGCAAAGATACTCTCTTATGAGACTATATCGTCTGACACTATATCGTCACATTTGTTACGCAATACAGATAATGTTGCAGTTGCGATAAGTTAGAAATGTGTGATCACATTGCCGCACTTATGCCATAGTTTGTCGTATTGGTGCCCTTATTCCTGAATTTTGGCGCCTTGTTATCATACAATTGAACCCTCGTGAGCGACTCACGAGGGTTCAAAACTGAGACCTGATTTTTCAGATTTATTTAATCAGGTTGCATTTCGGACTTTTCAGATAGTCCTCGATGTAACCCAGGGACTGTTCCTGCCATTCGACATGCCAGGGAATAGTGTGCCACATCCCTTTAATTTCATGATATTCCACATCTTTTCCGGCTGATTTCATGGCCGCATAGAACATGCGCGAATGATCCGTGTCTGCCTGACGGTCATGATCACCGTGGAACATCATGATCGGAATATTGGCCTTATCGACATTCTTCAGCGGATCCATACCATCGACCGTGTGGCCCTGAATATCCCTCTGTATGTGGTTATCACCCCATAGATTACCTATTCGTTGCAGGCTTGATACACCGGCACCGGCTATGGCGCATTGATAGGGGCTGTTCGGGCGTACACTGGCGGCAATAGCGGCAAACCCGCCATAGGAATATCCAAAGATCGCCATCTTCTTGGGATTGGCAATCCCGCGTGACACCATATAGGCAGCCGCATCGTCATTATCATCCGACATTTTCTGCCCCCACTCCTTATCGCCGGCCGCCCAGAGTTTAAAGCCCCAGCCTTCTGAACCGCGATACTGAGGCTGGATCACCGCCACGCCACGCGTCGCCAGAAATTGCGGCCATCCGGTAGCATCCCATATCTGGTTATCGCGCGCCCAGGGACCGCCGTGCGGCATGACGACGAGAGGCACAGGACCCTGATCGGGCGTCCAGCCGGGGGGATAGGTAATAAAGGCCGGTATTTCCAAACCATCCCTCGCCTTATAGGTGACAAACTCATATTTACCGAGGGTGGAGGGATCTATCCACGGCCGCTCACCGCCAAGACTCAGCAGCTTATTGTCTTTAAACAGATAATATTGTGGAGGAAAATCAGGCGCTTCAACCGTCACAACCGCTGATTCAGCGGTGCCGCGACTGATGGAAATATCAACATTCTTGCCCGGAAAAGCCGCTTCCAGAGATTTTTGAATTCCCCCCCATTTATCATCCAGGTAGCTGACTATTTCATGCGGGCCATTAACAACTGCGGCAAAAATATAGGTTTTTTTGTTGTCCCCGTCATAGCGGAATTCAACATTATCAATATCATATTGATTGTTGGCAAAAAGCGGCTCAGGTGAAAAACTCTGCGCTTTGATGTCATAATCATAGATAGCCATATGATCGCGATTAATATTGGAAGCGACCACCAGCTTATTCGGGTCTGTGTCAAACCCTAATATGGCTATGCCCTTGCGGTCTTTCAGCATATAGCTCAAAGGCGCCTGATAGACCCAGGCACCACTCGTCTTATCCTTGATATAAACCTTGTACCAGAACTCGCCTGCGACTGTGTCAATCTGCTCCTTGATCAGCGGCTCACCTGTCTCAAGATCAACGCCTGTATTAAGATAGTTGAATTCTTCACTCCCCAGAGCCACAGTTCGTGTCTTCCCCGTTACGGTGTCCAACTCGAATATTTTCTGCACAAGGGTATCGGGATCCGTTGTTTCCATCAGCACCTTGGTGTCATCATAGAGGTGTGCATTAAAAATCGACGTTGAAATACCGCGCTCCATCTGGTCGCGTACATCCTTATTCAGGGTTCCCGTGACCTTGAAAGGTTCTTCTATTTTTTTACCCTCAAGGTCAGAATAATAAAGTTTTCGCGTGAAAGTCGGGCGGCCATCACGGCCGTTAATGGGTTGCTCAGTTACAAAATAGATTTTTTCGGACGTAAAGAACCCTACAAATTCTATGCGCTGGGTCTCCGATGGAATCCAGATCGGGCGTTTGCTAAGGTCAGCGGCATCCCATATGGAAATGACCGGCCATTTCTGCCCTTTTACGGCCACCAGCCCGGCCACATGCTTACCGTCCGGCGATATCACCACACTGGTCAGGGCTTCATATTGAGCGAGGTCATCAACAGACAGGGGTTTGGCCGGCGGCGTATAGGTGGCGGCCTGTGCATAACTCAACACACCCCCCAATAGCCCCAATCCCACCACGGCCAGTGCCGCCGATGTTCTCAGGACCCTCAACTTATTCAAAACACCACTCAACATATTTGCACAACTCCCTGCGACTAACACTGTCTATTTGAACCTGTTAAACCGACAGCCGTCAAGGATTTAGCCACATTGTTGCACATTTTGTTACAAACGAGACAGTTTCGACGCATACCTTACCTGAACCTGTGCTGACCCGTGAGACTTACGTCTGAAAGAACCTGCTGGGCTTTGGTTCCGTGTATATCAGGTCGTAGAAAACGGACGGACTGGCGGCGCTTTCGGTGCAAACAATCAATTGTCTTACTTTTTCTATGTTCAAAACCGAAATTTACTTTTATTAAGGGTACCATCCAACAGGCAGAACTGAAAAGGTTATAAGGTCGTCTATGAATACGCGAAAATGGGCGTGAGTCGGGTATGTTGAACGGCGGCTGGCTTATAAAGTCAACATGCCCGTTTCATGTAACCCAACTCATCCAGACCTGCATTTTAGCCCTGCCCTATAACGCTATAAAAAATATGACACAGGAGACGACATGACTGATATTTCCCGACGACAGCTCGTTAAGACCGGTTTGCTACTGACAACCGTCTCTACACTGGGTTTTGCGCCCGTGGCCTTTGCCCAGTCTGAAAAAGCTGTGACAGGTGGCAAAAACCTGCCGCGTGAAAAGCTTCTGTTTGATTTTGACTGGCGCTTTGCTTTTGGCAACGCCAACATTCCGGAAAAGGATTTCGGTTTCGGTACCGGACAGGGCACATTTGCCAAGACGGGTGACATCAAGATTGCCAAGGAAGGGTTTGACGATTCCGCCTGGCGTTCGCTGAATCTGCCGCATGACTGGGCCGTAGAACTACCGTTTGTCCGCGATGAGGTCGGCGAAGGCAGTTTGACCTCACATGGTTTTAAGCCTCTGGGCCGTCACTATCCTGAAACCAGCATCGGCTGGTATCGTCGCGAATTTGAGATTCCGGCCAGTGATCTGGGACGCCGTATCTGGGTCGAGTTTGATGGTGCCTTCCGCGATGTCGTCGTCTTCGTCAATGGCTGTTTTATTGGCCGCAACAATAATGGCTATGGCGCTTTCCGTTTCGACCTGACCGATTTTCTGGCCTATGGCGCTAAAAACTACATAGTTGTGCGCGTCGACGCCAGCTTTGGCGACGGCTGGTTTTACGAAGGGGCCGGCATTTACCGCCATGTCTGGCTCACCAAGATGGACGCCGTTCATCTGGGCCATTGGGACAGCTATGTGCGCACCGACCATGATGCCGCCTCTGCCCGTCTCGATCTGGGCACGGTCATCGAAAATGAGACAGGTGCGCCCGTTGCGGCGCGTGCGACATGGGCGATATATGACCCATCGGGCAAGAAAGTCGCTGAGGCCGCGTCCGAACCTCAAACCCTTTCGGTTGTTGAGCCAACACATTTCAATGCAAAAGCATCCTTCCCAAACCCAAGCCTGTGGTCACCGGACGCGCCCAACCTGTATAAGGCCGTCGTCAGTGTCTGGGTCGGCGACAAGCTTACCGACACAGAGACGGTTACCTTCGGTGTCCGCTCAGTCAAATTTACGGCTAATAAGGGCTTTCTTCTTAATGGCCAGCCGCTCAAGCTACAGGGCGTCTGTAACCACCAGGATCATGCCGGGGTCGGTGCCGCCCTGCCCGACCGCCTGCAGGCCTATCGCGTCGAAGTCATGCAGGGCATGGGCTGCAATGCCATCCGCACCAGCCACAATCAGCCGACACCGGAACTGGTGGATGCCTGTGACGCTAAGGGCGTGATGATGATGTGCGAAACGCGCCAGATGAGTTCCAATGCCGAAGGGCTGGCGCAACTGGAGGCCATGGTCAAGCAGCACCGCAATTCGCCCGCCATTGTCATCTGGTCGATCGGCAACGAAGAATGGATTCTGCAAGACGGTAAGGGGGCTGAACAAGGCAGCAAGATCGCCAAAACCATGGTTGAGCTATGTCATGAACTGGATCCGACTCGTCAGGTGACGGCGGCGGTGAACGGCACCAACGAACAGGGCGTGTCCGACCCATTGGATGTCATCGGATTCAACTATAATCCGGACAGACCCGCAGCCTTTCATGCGAAACACCCCGATCGTCCGCAGGTGGGATCGGAAACCTCCAGCGCCATCAGCACACGGGGTGAATATTATGATGACCCGAAACGCAACCTGATGAATTCCTATACGGGCGTGGTCGGCTGGGGGCAAACCCCCGAAGACTGGTGGAAGGTCTGGGGCGATAAGGTATGGTCGGCCGGCGGCTTTGCCTGGACGGGCTTTGATTATCGCGGCGAACCCACCCCCTATGGCTGGCCGTCGATCAACTCCCAGTTCGGCATTGTCGATATGTGCGGCTTCCCCAAAGACTATTACTATTATTACAAGGCGTGGTGGGGTAAGGCCCCTGCCCTGCATGTCTTCCCGCACTGGGACTGGCCCGGCAAGGAAGGCCTTGATATCTCCGTCTGGGTCTATGCCAATCTCGATGAGGTCGAGCTGTTCCATAACGGCAAAAGTCTGGGTTCGCAAAAAATGCCCGCACTTGGCCATCTGGAATGGAAGGTCAGATATATGCCGGGCTATATTGAGGCGCGCGGCAAAAAGAATGGTCAGGTCGTGCTTACCGAACGGCGCGAAACCACAGGCGCGGCCAAAACCCTGCGCCTGACGGCTGACCGGATGACGATCAATGCCGATGGCGAAGATGTCTCCATGCTGACCGCCGAAGTGCTGGACGAAAAAGGCCGTCATATCCCCACGGCCATGCACAAGCTGAAGTTCAAGGTGAGCGGCGCAGGCACCCTTATTGGTGTCGGCAATGGCGATCCCAACTGTCTTGAAAGCGACAAGGGCTCAGAGCGTTCCTTGTTCAATGGCCTGGCGCAACTGATTGTCCAGTCGCAGAAAAAAACCCGGCTCGATCACAATCGAAGCTTCTGTTGA
>JBAWDM010000083.1:0-5231 GCA_049590735.1 Asticcacaulis sp.
CCTCCGCCCAGATCGAGGATTAAGCCGCAAACCTGATGCCTGTGCTTAAGAGTGTTAATCAGGGGGAAATCGTCATTTAGTGGCAATTGACCCTTGATCCGGCATCTAACTTGATGCATAAGGCGCGCCTTCTGACTCACTTTGTGTGCGTCATTCCCTTATTTTGTGCCTGATTGCCTTCGTGGTTTGGGCCTTTGACCTGAGAGAGACACGGACATGGCCGTTCCTAAGCGTAAAACTTCGCCCTCGAAGCGCAATATGCGTCGTTCGCACGATGCGCTGGGCCCCAATGCCTATACCGAAGACAAGGACACCGGCGAGCTGCGCCGTCCGCACCATGTCGACCTGAAGACCGGCATGTATAAGGGCCGTCAGGTGATCACGCCCAAGAAGGACTAAGTCTTTAAGGCGTATCGTTGAAATTTGGAAACGCGGGTTCAGACTAACTGGCCCGCGTTTTTTCTTATCCGCTTTTCGGCGGTCATCATGCTTGTCATAAGGGCTTCACCTTGCTAAGGCAGCGTTGAAATCCAGACATTCTCACAGAGCAGGACTGCACATGCCCGAAATTATTGATATCGTCGCCCGCGAAATTCTCGATTCCCGTGGCAATCCGACAGTTGAAGTGGATGTGACCCTGGATGACGGCTCGTTTGGCCGTGCCGCCGTGCCGTCCGGGGCCTCTACAGGGGCGCACGAAGCCGTAGAGATGCGCGATGGCGACGCCAAGCGTTATGGCGGCAAGGGCGTGCGCAAGGCAGTGGATGCGGTCAATAACGAGCTTTTCGAAGCGCTGGCCGGGTTTGAAGCGCTGGATCAGCGCCGTCTCGATCAGGCCATGATCAATCTGGACGGTACATCGAACAAGGGCCGCCTCGGGGCCAATGCGATTTTGGGCGTGTCTCTGGCCACGGCGCGCGCTGCCGCCCAAAGCTCGAACCTGTCCTTATATAAGTATGTCGGTGGACTGTCGGCGCGCATCCTGCCTGTGCCGATGATGAATATCATCAATGGCGGCGCCCATGCGGATAACCCCATCGACATTCAGGAATTCATGATTGTGCCGGCGGGCGCTGAATCCTTTGCCGAAGCGCTGCGTATGGGTGCTGAAATCTTCCATAGCCTGAAAAAGGGCCTGAAGGCGGCCGGGCACAACACCAATATCGGTGACGAAGGTGGCTTTGCCCCCAATCTGGCCTCGGCCGAAGAGGCTTTGAGCTTTATCATGAAGGCCGGTGAGCAGGCGGGCTATAAGGCCGGTTCTGACTTCTGGCTGGCCATGGATGTAGCGGCCACTGAGTTCTTCAAGGACGGCAAGTATAATATGGCTGGTGAGGGCAAGGTGCTCGACCAGTTGGGCATGGTGGATTATCTCGAAAACCTCGCCAACAGCTTCCCGATCTGCTCGATCGAAGACGGCTGTTCCGAAGATGATTACGAAGGCTGGAAGCTGATGACGGATCGTCTGGGCGACCGCGTTCAGATCGTCGGCGATGACCTGTTCGTCACCAATCCGGATCGTTTGGAAACCGGCATTGTCGAAGGCATGGCCAATTCGTTGCTGGTTAAGGTCAACCAGATCGGCACCTTGTCGGAAACCATGGATGCCGTCGATATGGCGCACCGCGCCGGTTATACTTCGGTCATGTCGCACCGTTCGGGTGAAACCGAAGATTCGATCATTGCCGATCTGGCGGTGGCCATGAACTGCGGTCAGATCAAGACCGGCTCGCTGGCGCGTTCAGACCGGGTGGCCAAGTATAACCAATTGCTGCGTATCGAAGCGCAATTAGACGACGAAGCCGTCTATGCCGGTGTGGGCGTTATTCGTTGCTAAGACTTATGGGGTTTGGGGTCTGTGACCCCAGGTCTTCGCTAATTTCAAAGAAAGCCCGGTCTTTTGGATCGGGTTTTTCTTTGGCACAAGGCAAGGTCACAGGCTCAGAGCCGCAGGAACCAGCGTTTGCGATAACAGACCCACAGAATAACAAACACCACCGCCAGATAGGCGCAACTGAACAGCAATGAGGCCAGATAGAGATCTATGACGCCTTTGGCCGCGAGCTGGCTGGCAAACGGCAGGGATATGCGGCCAAATTCGGCAGATGGTATCCAGTTCAGATTGATCACAGGGGTGAACAGGAAACATATCAGATAGGCCAGCAGGGGATTGGCCCCAAAAACCTTAACCGGAAACAGGAAGCGCCCGATATCGAGACGCTCAACGGCAACCATCAGCACGGCCAGAATGACCAGTGAAAACCCGCCGCTAAACAGCACAAAGGTCGGCGTCCAGATATTCTTGATGATCGGGCAAATGCCGCTTAAGGCATAGGCGAGCAACATCATCACAATGCCCGCTGCACCCGCCGTCATAACCGGCCTTGGTACACCACGTCTGTAGATCAGGCTGGTCATTACCCCCAAAAGCACGGTAGCGCAGACCGGCCAGGTACTCAGCAAGCCGTCAGGATCAAAGACCACCTTGCCATCGACCGGCCACCACATGAACATATGCGCCACACCAAAAACACTGCGGTCTATATAGGACGGCCAACTGCCTATCGGATCGAAACGTGGCGCGCCAAATCCGGGCACCGGCACGAACTGAAGCAGGGCCCAGTAGGACAGGATCACGAAAGCGAAGGCAGCAGTCACAGCCTTGAGCGAAAACGCAGTGCCCTGAGGGCTGCGCCTTGCCGTCAACAGCACGAACAGGCCGGTTATGGCAAAGGCCAGACCGATACGCTGCAACACGCCGGGTATGCGCAGATGGGCGAAATCAAAGGCCGGATAGGCATTGAGAAACAGACCAAGCGCGATCAGGATCAGGGCGCGCCATAGGATGTGCAAGGCTGTCGCCTGCTTTGTTTCCCCCTTATCCAGCCGGCTTTGCAGCGAAAAGGGCAGGGCAGCGCCGATACAGAACAAAAAGGCCGGCGCCACCATGTCTATGGGTTGCCAGCCGTCCCATACGGCATGGGTGAGCCAGCTATATTGCTTGTCCCACGCGCCGGGCATAAGGTTCAGCAACATGCCGATAATGCTGAGGCCGCGCAGAAGATCGAGCGATTCCCAGCGTTTGATGTGTGTCGGCATAGAATTTCCCCCGGGGTGGTTCAGGCCTTATGACCTTTTATAAACGGCACGCTAACCGCAAACAGACCGGGCCGTAAACTGAAAATATCCGACAGGGTGGAATCGGTCTCAGGGCGCGGCGGGACTTTCTGAATTTTGTCGCCCGTCAAGTTTTGACAATGGTGATAAAAACACCGTGATAGGCAGGACGTATTTTGATAAATTCTTCAGGTCGCAATGACATGTTTAGTAACACTATGTTAACCCCGAAGGCCCCAAAATGAGCTTTAGTCGTTGTCGTAGTCCAGAAAGGACTCAAGTTGTGTTGTTTAGATTGAGGCCATACTTGCCTAGCGCCATAATCATGGTCGTTCTGACCTATGTAAGTGTACAGTATCTGACCGGCGATAAGGGCTTTTTTTCGCAAGAGTCGCGTTCACGGGATTTGGTTGTAAAGGAGCAGCAGCTCGCACAACTGAAATCTGAGCGCTCTGATCTTGAAGCCCGTGCCAAATACTTAAGAACCGACAATCTGTCTAAAGATTTATTAGAAGAGCGCGCCCGTGTTCTTTTGGGCCTTTCCGAGCCCGGATCGTATGTCATACGCGGTCCCATCGTGTCCAACACCAATTCCTGAGCCTTCATTAGCTCTTTACGCGAAGGCGGGCTTCTCATAAAGGAGTGATGCCTTTGCGATATGAGGCGTTTGCGCAATGATATGAGCGCGCACCTAAGGTGCTGCTATTTTTAAGGCCTCTAATCAACAGGCCGTAGTTTTACGATTTATGGGAGACGTCCATGGCGCGTGCCGCCCCGAAAGATACCAAAGCGGATAATGGCAAAAAACTCAGCAATGTCTCTAAGGATGACCTGCTCAAATATTACCGTCAGATGGTTCTCATTCGCCGCTTTGAAGAGCGCGCCGGCCAGCTTTATGGCATGGGACTGATTGGTGGTTTTTGTCACCTCTATATCGGGCAGGAAGCGGTTGCCGTCGGCATGGAGGCCGTGTCGAAAGACGGCGATCAGGTCATTACCGGTTATCGTGACCACGGCCATATGCTGGCGGCGGGCATGGATCCCAAGGCGGTGATGGCGGAACTGACCGGCCGTTCGGGCGGGTCTTCGCGCGGTAAGGGCGGCTCGATGCACATGTTTGACATCGAAGCCGGTTTCTTTGGTGGCCACGGCATTGTGGGCGCTCAGGTCAGCCTTGGCACGGGGCTGGCCTTTGCTGATTTCTACCGGCAGAACGGCAATGTCTCCTTTACCTATTTCGGCGATGGCGCGGCCAATCAGGGTCAGGTCTATGAAAGCTTCAACATGGCCTGCCTGTGGAAGCTGCCGGTTGTCTATGTGATCGAGAATAATGGTTACGCCATGGGCACGTCGGTGCAGCGCGGATCAGCCACGACCGATCTGTATGAGCGCGGTGTCTCTTTTGGCATTCCGGGCGAAGCGGTGGACGGCATGGATGTGTTTGCTGTGCGTGACGCGGCCGAGCGCGCTGCAGAGCATGCGCGCTCCGGCAAGGGCCCCTATATATTGGAAATGAAGACCTATCGGTATCGTGGTCACTCCATGTCCGATCCGGCCAAGTACCGCACTAAGGAAGAGGTCGACGACGTTAAGAAGAACCGCGACCCGATTGACCACATCAAAACGATGCTGGAACAAGCCGGTGTGGCGGAATCCGAGATCAAGACCATCGACAACGACATCAAGGCCATTGTGCTGGAGGCGGTTGAGTTCGCCCAGTCCAGCCCTGAGCCCGATCCGTCCGAACTGTACACCGACGTCTATACGACATCAGAAGAAATTGGGGCTTAAACATCCATGACTGATATTCTTATGCCCGCGCTCTCGCCCACCATGGAAGAGGGCACTCTGGCCAAATGGCTTGTTAATGTAGGCGACACGGTTGCCGCCGGTGATGTCATTGCTGAGATCGAAACCGATAAGGCGACCATGGAGGTCGAAGCTGTCGATGAAGGCAAGATCGAAGCGCTGCTGGTCGAAGCCGGCACCGAAGGCGTCAAGGTCAATTCGGTGATTGCACGTCTGGAAGGCGGTTCGTCTTCGGCGGCACCCGCACCCGTTGCGGCTGAGGCGCCAAAAGAAGCGCCAAAAGAAGCCGCGTCTGCGGCTGAAGC
>JBAWDM010000084.1:0-3916 GCA_049590735.1 Asticcacaulis sp.
GCTCATCCTTTGATTCTGTCTCTGTCGGCTCAATCAGCATGGCCCCATGCACCACAAGCGGGAAGTACATGGTCATTGGATGGAAGCCTTCGTCGATCATCGCCTTAGCGAAATCAAGCGTGGTGACGCCGGTATCTTTGAGCCACTCATCGTCGAAAAGGGCTTCGTGCATGCACGGCCCGTCCGGGAAGGGCGCACTCATAATATCCGACAAGGACGCCTTGATATAGTTGGCGTTCAGAACGGCATCTTCGGCCACTTGCCGCAAGCCGTCAGCCCCGTGGCTGAGCATATAGGTAAGCGCACGGATAAACATGCCCATCTGACCGTGAAACGCACACATGCGGCCAAAATTGGCTTCGCTTGCGCCTTCGTCATGCTCGATCAGATCAAACCCGCTGCCGTGACTGACCACCCAGGGCTTGGGCGCAAAGGCGGCCAGTGCCTCAGACAGCACCACAGGGCCCGCACCCGGCCCGCCCCCACCGTGTGGCGTTGAGAAGGTCTTGTGCAGATTGATGTGCATGGCATCGACGCCCAGATCACCAGGACGCACGCGGCCAACAATGGCGTTGAAATTGGCACCATCACAATAGAAATAGGCACCAGCATCATGGGTCAGACGCGCAATGTCAACAATGTCGCGTTCAAATAAACCGCAGGTGTTCGGATTGGTCACCATGATGGCCGCCACATCCGGCCCCAGCTTGGCGGCCAGATCGGCCACATCGACGCGGCCATCTTCGGTCTGGGCCACTTCGCGCACCGTATAGCCGACAAAGGCGGCTGTGGCGGGATTGGTGCCATGCGCCGAGGTCGGCACGAGCACGGTACGGCGATGCCCCTGCCCTTTGGCTTCGTGGGCGGCTTTAATGGCCAGCAGGCCGCACAACTCACCGTGTGCACCAGCTTTGGGCGTAATCGCCACAGCCGGCATACCTGTCAAAACTTTGAGCCAATGCGACAAGGAATCCATCAGGGCAAGCGCGCCCTGCACGGTCGATACGGGCTGAAGCGGATGAATATCACCGAGGCCCGCCACACGCGCCATCTTTTCATTGAGGCGTGGATTGTGCTTCATGGTGCAGGAACCCAATGGATACAGCGCCAGATCAATGGCGTGGTTCTTTTGGCTCAAACGCACATAGTGGCGCATGGCCTCCGGCTCAGTCAGGCCGGGCAGCGCCAGATCATCGCCGCGCAACAGGCCTTCGAGGTCCGTGGCCTCAATCGTCACATCGTCAAAATCGACACCGGTGCGGTGGTAATCATCTTTTTCAAAGATCAGAGGCTCGTTTTGCAACAGGCCCTTGCCACCCAACAGCGATTTGAAGGACGTGGAATCAATATTGATTTCCGGTGCGGACGGGCGACCAACAGCGTTCATTTTCAGGTTTTCCGAACTCATTGAGCGACCTCCTTCAAGGCGGAGATAAGCGAAGCCATATCCGCGTCCGACACCGTTTCCGTCACCGCAATAATCAGATGATTTTCAAAACCCGCCGCATGTTGCAGACGGGCAAAGGGCACACCACCGAGTATGTTTTTAGCGGCCAGAGCCTCGACCACAGACACCGCAGGTTCAGACAATTTCACGGTGAACTCATTGAAGAAACGCGGCGTCACAATATCAAAACCGGTCGTCTTCAAATCACCCGCCAACTTATGCGCCTTAGCGTAGTTGATCTTCGCCACGCGCTTTAAGCCTTCCTGACCCAGCAAGCTCATGTGAATACTGAAGGCAAGCGCACAAAGCCCTGAATTGGTACATATATTTGACGTTGCCTTATCGCGGCGAATATGTTGTTCGCGCGTCGATAGCGTCAGTACAAAACCGCGTTCGCCATCGGCATCGACCGTCTCACCACACAGGCGGCCCGGCATCTGACGCAGGTATTTTTCCTTGGCCGCGAACAGCCCGACATAGGGCCCGCCATAGGACAAGGGCACACCGATCGACTGGCCTTCAACGGCCACGACATCGGCCCCCATCTCACCGGGTGATTTCAGCAGACCCAGCGACATGACCTCGGTTACCACGACGATTAGCAGGGCACCGGCCGCCTGAGCGGCTTCGGCGATCTGGCTGACATCAGTGGCTGTGCCAAAGACATTGGGTGTCTGCACCACCACACAGGCCGTATCGGCATCAATATGGGCCACAACATCGGCCTCAGCATCCACCGCCACGGCGCAGGCATCGGTCTTGATGCCCACAGCATGCGCCAGTGTCTCGACCGTTTCGCGGTAATGCGGATGCAGGCCACCCGACAAAACCGCCTTATTGCGCTTGGTGACACGCGCCGCCATCAAAACACCTTCGGCGGCGGCGGTTGAGCCATCATAAAGCGACGCATTGGCCACAGGCAGACCCGTCAAACGCGCCACCTGGGTCTGGAACTCAAACAAGACCTGTAACGTCCCTTGGGCGATTTCGGGTTGGTAAGGCGTATAGCTGGTCAGGAATTCCGAGCGCTGGATGATATGATCAACCGTTGACGGTATGTGGTGGCGATAGGCCCCTGCCCCCACAAAAAACGGCACCTTGGATGGGCTGACATTCTGCGCGGCAAAGGCATTAAGCTTTGCTTCGACCTCCAGCTCACCGGCATGCATCGGCAAATCCACCGTACCGGAGCGCTGCGCCCCTTTGGGCACATCGACAAACAAAGCGTCAATCGAAGAGGTGCCGATCTTTTCCAGCATAGCCGTGCGGTCACCACCGCTTAGGGGGAGGTATCTCATATCAAAATCCTGAGGGTAATCTTAAATTACAGCGTATCCAGAAAGGCTTCGTAGGCGGTGCGATCCATGAGCGCGTCCATTTCGGTGACGTCCGACAATCTGATCTTGGCAATCCAGCCCCCGGCTTCGGGGACGGCATTGATGGTTTCCGGCGATGAGGCCAGACCGGTATTGACCTCGATCACTTCGCCCGAAACGGGGGCATAGACATCCGAGGCCGCCTTGACGCTTTCGACAACGGCGAAGCTGTCGCCTTTTTTGATGACCTTGCCAACCTCTGGCACTTCGGCGAACACAACATCGCCCAGCGCATTGGCGGCATAGAGGCTGATACCGACAAAGGCTTCATCGCCCGTGAGATCAACCCATTCGTGGTCTTTGGTGAACTTCATGCTGACAGTCCTTATGCTTTTGGTTTGCGGTGATAGCTGTTGGCGACAAATGGCAGGACGACGACTTGCGCGCCATAGACCCGTCCGCGCGTTTCTAATTTCAGCTCGGTGCCGATGGCAGCGGATGAGGGCGGCACAAAGCCCATAGCGATGGAGTAGCCCAGCGTAGGCGACGGCACGCCGGAGGTAACCACCCCCAGTTCCACGCCATCCGCGCTCAGGATTTTCGCCCCTTCGCGCGCCGGCGGCCCTTCGAGGACTCGGATGGCGACGCGCACACGCTGCAGTGCGCCATCAAGTTGCGCTTTCAAACGCTCTATGCCGCGAATATCACCCCGCGTCAGGCGCGACTTGCTGAGGGCGAAACCCAGATTGGCCTCCGCCAGCGTGCAATTGGCATTCATTTCATGACCATAGAGCGGCATACCGGCCTCAAGGCGCAAACTGTCGCGTGCACCCAAACCAATGGGCTTAACCGCCGGATGGGACAGCAAAGCGTCCCACAAATCGCCTACGCGGATTTCCGGAAAGCTGATCTCAAAACCATCTTCGCCGGTATAGCCAGAGCGCGAAATAAAGGCCGTTTCGCCCATCAGCTCAAACGTGCCGCAATCCATGAAATACATCTCACAGGCGGCGGGACAGAGGGTTTGCATGACATCCCTGGCCTTGGGGCCTTGCAGCGCCAGCAGAGCGCGATCACTTAAGACCTCGAACTCAACATCATCGGCAGAGTCGTCGGCGGCAATATAGTCGGCGATCAGATCGAAATCCTGATC
>JBAWDM010000085.1:0-5054 GCA_049590735.1 Asticcacaulis sp.
CTATAACGGCTCAGGCGACATTGAAAAGGCGTCCAGCTTTAGCTGTAAGATATAGCCAATAGGAAGCGGGGAAGTGGTGCCGGCTACAAGAATCGAACTCGTGACCTGATGTTTACAAAACAACTGCTCTACCATCTGAGCTAAGCCGGCATGGTTTTCAGACGTACCCGCAGGTGAAATCAGGGTCTGGCCTGCTTCATATGTCCGGGCTGCGTAAAAACGAAGCGCCCTTATGCCGAGACGTGTGGCACTTGTCTAGCCGCTTATTACGTATTTTTTTGCGCATTTGCATCTCAGCCCTATATTAAGCGCGGCAAAATGGTTTATGACCACGGCCTTCTCATCATCAGAGAGCTGAAAGAATCCTGCATGTCCCGTATTTTGATCACGTCTGCGCTTCCCTATATCAATGGCATCAAGCACCTCGGCAATCTGGCAGGGTCTATGTTACCCGCCGATGTCTATGCGCGGTTTCAACGGGCCAGAGGGCATGAGGTCTTATATATCTGTGCAACAGACGAACATGGCACGCCTGCGGAACTGGCGGCGGCCAGGACGGGGCAGGATGTACGCACCTATTGCGACGAACAGCACCTGATTCAGAAAAACGCCGGTGAAGCCTTTGGCCTTAGTTATGATGGGTTTGGCCGGTCGTCTTCCGATGAAAACCGCGAACTGACGCAGGGCTTTTGTGACGCTTTGGATCGCAATGGCCTGATCGAAGAGCGTGTCGATAAGATGGTCTTTTCGATTGATGATGGTCGTTTCCTGCCGGATCGCTACGTCGAGGGGACATGCCCGCACTGTAAATATGAAAAGGCGCGCGGCGATCAGTGCGATAATTGCGGACGTCTGCTCGATCCGACCGATCTGATTGATCCCTATTCGGCGGTTTCGGGTTCGCGTAACCTAGAGGTGCGCGATACCCGCCATCTGTATTTGTTGCAAACCAAGGTCGAAGATCGTTTGCGCGCATGGATCGACACGAAATCCGAATGGCCAGCCTTGGCGCTATCGATTGCCAATAAACACCTCGAAGAAGGTCTGATAGACCGTGGCATTACCCGCGATCTGAAATGGGGCATTCCGGTCACCAAGGACGGTAAGCCAAGGCCCGGTTTTGAGGATAAGGTGTTCTACGTCTGGTTTGACGCGCCCATCGAATATATCGCAGCCACCAAGGAATATTTCACAGCTAAAGGCGATCCGGACGGCTGGAAAAAGTGGTGGAGATTGGACGAAGGTGCCGAGGATGTGCGCTATGTCGAATTTATGGGCAAGGACAATGTCGCCTTCCACACGGTGAGCTTTCCGGCGACGATTTTGGGCTCAGGTGAGCCTTGGAAAATGGTGGATACGCTGAAGGCGTTTAACTGGCTGAACTGGTATGGTGGCAAGTTTTCGACATCCAATAATCGCGGCGTCTTTATGGATCAGGCGCTTGATATTTTGCCCGCCGATTACTGGCGCTGGTATCTGATTGCCAATGCCCCCGAAAGCTCGGATTCGTCGTTCACCTGGGAGCAGTTTCAAGGCACGATCAACAAGGATCTGGCTGATGTATTGGGCAATTTTGTTAACCGCATCCTGAAATTCACCGAATCGAAATTTGACGGTCTGGTGCCAGAAGGCGGCGAGGCGGGACCTTTGGAAGAGAAGCTCTATGCCGATGTGGCCGAAGTGTTAGCCGAGGCCGAAGAGGCTTTCGAGGCTATGGAGATGCGCAAGGCTGCCCAAGCCGTGCGCCGCCTATGGGTGCTGGGCAATGAATATTTGCAGGAAGCCGCGCCCTGGACGGCCTTTAAGACCGACACAGTGCGTTCCGGTGTGGTGGTGCGTCACGGGCTTAATCTGGTACGTTTGTACGCGATTGTATCGCAGCCGATCATCCCCTTTGCTGCCCAAAGCATTGCCGATTGTGTTGGTATGGATTTGCCGCAAGCTTGGCCAAAAGACGATGCGCGCACTGAGCTAAACAAGCTGACGACGGGCGCAAAAGTCCAGTCCGGCGAGGTTCTGTTCAAAAAGATCGACGAAGACATGATTGTCGAATGGAGCAATCGTTTCGGTGGCACAGAAGGCTAATATAGTTGCCAGTTTACGAACCTGAAATTTGTGCTTAAGGTCTGGGTTGCAATACGCAGACTTTATATAAAGCAGGGGATATAAATGGATTTAAGTAACTGGAAGACTATGCTTTTTACGGCTAATGGCCGGATTCGCCGCAGTGAGTATTGGTTATGGGCGATTCTATCCATGATAGCGTTGACAATTGTTTTTTATATTCTGATGATGGTTTTAGGTGTTGGTAAAACAATGGCTGAGACAGGAACCGTACCTGCAACCCTCTGGATACTCTACATTATCTATTTGGTGCCAGTGATGTGGATTGGCATTTGTTTGCAGGTCAAACGTTGGCATGACCGTAACAAATCAGGCTGGATGTGCCTGATTGGTTTAATACCTATTGTTGGTGGTATTTGGGCATTTATTGAAGTTGGTTGCCTTGATGGCACGCAAGGCCCGAACAAGTACGGCCCGTCGCCCAAGGGCATTGGTTCTGCTACTGAAGTTTTCTAACTAATGAGCAGGCAGCAGGTTTGCAAAGACTTGCTGCCACCATTTGACAAGATCACAAGCCAGAATGGTCACGCATTTTAAGCTTATGTCACACTGGCCAATATCCCAGATTACTACGCCGCCTTCCCAGACCATTTTAAGCGCCACAAAAAGCACAACGGCAATACCTGCATAGGCAATCCAATGGTATCTATGCAGAACCGTAGCGATAAAATTGGCCGCCAAGCCCATGACGGCGATGGATAGCAAAAGCCCAAACGCCAGTATCGGCACATGGTGCTGAGCGGCACCGGCTACAGCCAGAACATTATCCAGCGACATGGAAATATCGGCCGCCAGAATTTGCAGTGTGGCCGACAAAAGGGTCTTGGCTTTTCGAACCTTGGTCGTTTCGGCGTCAGGATTGGCTTCGGCTTTTTGCGCTTCATGATGCTCACGCAGTTCCTGCCACATCTTCCAGCAGACCCACAAAAGCAATAAGCCACCCATGATCAACAAACCCGGTATGGCCAATAGCTGAACCGTCAGCAGCACAAAAGCGATGCGCAAAACCACAGCACCAATGAGACCGTAAAGGATCGCCAATCTGCGCTTTTCCGGCGGCAAGCCGGATGCGGCAATCCCCACAGCAACGGCATTATCACCGGCCATAACCAGATCAATAAAGATGACCTGAATGAGGGCCAGACCCTGAGAGATCAGGACGGGATCTATAGACATGAAAACGCCTTCGGGAAGATAGGTTTAGCAAATGTCATCTTACCGTCTTGCGCAGGCTTCATAAAGGGCAATCGAGGCGGCATGGCTGACATTCAGGCTTTCAAAGCCGCCGGGCATGGGTATGCGCGCCAGATGATCGCAATGCTCAGAGACCAGACGGCGCAGGCCTTCGCCTTCGCTGCCCAGCACCAGCACAAGCTTTTTCAGAGATTCACCCCAGCCTTGTTGGCCCAAAAGTTCATGCAGGTTGAAATCGCCTTCACCGGCCAGACCGACACTGACATAGCCCTGTTCATTGAGGGCTTCCAAAGCGCGCGATAAATTGGTGACGCGGGCAAAGGCCACGGCATCGACGGCCCCTGCGGCTGTTTTGGCTAACACCCCCTGCATGGGCGGTGAGTGGCGATCCTGCATGACAAGACCCTGAACGCCGAAAGCGGCGGCCGAGCGGAAAATGGCGCCGATATTTTGCGGGTCGGTGACCTGATCAATCATCAGAATGACCTGCAAACCTGTGGACGAATCCGTCTCCATGAGGGTTTGCAGCGAATCGCCCTCCAGCACGGGAGCCTGCAAAGCCATGCCCTGATGGACGGCACCGGGAGGTAGAAATCGCGAAATTTCCCCCATAGGCAGCACAGACAGACGTATATCCTGACGCTTATGCAGGGCAGGGGCGGCCGCTTTGGCTTTTTCTTCGCTCAAAAACAGCTTAATCGGCCCCTGACGCGAAGAATTTTTTAAAGCCGCCTCAACCGCGTGCGTGCCCCATAACCAGCCGTCAAAATTTTCTTTAGACCGTTGATTATGATTAGGTTTTCTGCGTGTATCGTCGTCACGCTTAGGCTCACGCACGGGCTTACCCACAGCCATTTTAGGCTTGTCCGCAAAATTTTGTGACCTGTTTTTGGTTTTATGGGCTTTGGGGTCGTTGCGTTCGCGAAAAGAGGACACTATAAGACGCGCTCCGATTTGAGGCCTTGAAGAGGCTTTTGGTGATCAGCGGTGTTCTTACGCATAAACCGCCCGATGCAAAAAGTTTTTTTCATTTTTTACTTGAGCTTTTTCGAAGGGTCGAGTTTAAGGCGTCCGGTTTATGACTTTGTGAGTGCATGGGGGAATGTCCCGAGCGGCAAAGGGGGGGGACTGTAAATCCCCTGCGTAAGCTTCGCAGGTTCGAGTCCTGCTTCCCCCACCATCACACACATAGTCACAACCGAACAGGCCCCCAATCAAGAGACATGAAGCGACGTCCGGCTTATACGGGGCGGCACTTCAGCGGGTATAGCACAAAGGTAGTGCAGCAGCCTTCCAAGCTGAGGATGCCGGTTCGAGTCCGACTACCCGCTCCAGTTATCTCGTGAAAAAGTCCTGCGCCTTTGGCGCTGGGGCTTTCCCGATGCGACCCATCGGAAAGTACAGTGAGGCCCTTGGGCCGAGGGACTTTCTGATGAACCCTTTAACCCCTTAGCCCATCAGGGCAAATTGGAGCCTTAGACCTATGGCCAAGGAAAAATTCAACCGCTCAAAGCCTCACTGCAACATCGGCACTATTGGTCACGTTGACCATGGCAAGACGACCTTGACAGCGGCAATCACGATCACTTTGTCGAAGTCCGGCGGCGCGACTGCCAAGAACTATGCCGACATCGACGCGGCCCCCGAAGAAAAGGCACGCGGCATCACGATCAACACCGCCCACGTCGAATATGAGACGGCCAACCGTCACTATGCGCACGTCGACTGCCCCGGCC
>JBAWDM010000086.1:0-1559 GCA_049590735.1 Asticcacaulis sp.
GATCAGGATGCCGTTGATCAACCCGACAAAAGCACCGAGCGCGCAGACAAGCACCACGACGACCCAGACAGGCGGGTAGAGCACCACACCCAGCGCATTGAGCGTCACCCCTTGCATCAGAAATCCCGCAACGACGCCCGCGAGGCCAAGCGTGGAGCCAACCGACAGGTCGATGCCGCCGTTGAGGATAACAAGCAGCATGCCGATCGCCAGGATCCCGTAGATCGCCACATGCGACGACATGATCAGAAAGTTGCTGACCGAAAAATAATAGGGCGACAGGAACGAGAAGACGGCGATGATGGCGATCAGCGCGAAAAATGCCCGCCCTTCAAGCAGCATCCTGCCCAGGTCGAAGCCATCGCGGAAAAGACCTGAGCGCGGTGGGGTAGTGACTGAACTGGCCATAGTCAGGGCTCCATTAAACTCGGTAATCAGACATGCACGGCTTCGCCCGAAGCGGCCATGATCTCTTCTTTTGAAACATCTGCGCCGAACTGCGCTGAAATCTTGCCGCGCCGCATCACCACGATCCGGTGCGCAATGCTGAGGCATTCGGCAACTTCGGAGGTGGAAAAGACGACGGCGAGGCCCTTGGCTGCCCGTTCGCTCAGCAGGCGGAACACCTCGGCCTTCGCGCCGATATCGATACCGCGGCTCGGCTCGTCGAGAAGGATGACGCGCGGATTGGTCGCCAGCATCTTGCCGATGACGACTTTCTGCTGGTTCCCGCCCGATAGCGAGCCGATCGCGGCCCGTCCGCCGTCGGTCTTGATGTGAACTTTACCGATTGCGTCCTCGACAACGGCCTGTTCGCCGGAGCGCGACATCAGCATGCGCTTGGTAAAGCTTGCAATGCTGGCGAGCGACAGGTTCTGGCCGACCGACATGGTTTGCACCAGGCCATCCCGCTGGCGATCTTCCGGGACAAGGACGAGGCCCCTGTCAATGCGCTGTGCTATGCTCAGGCGCGAAATGTCGTCGCCTTCGACGATCACCCGGCCGCCACTCAGCGGCATCCGTCCGGCAACGGCTTCTAGCAATTCGGTGCGTCCGGCCCCCATCAGGCCGTAGATGCAGACGATCTCGCCGGCCTTGACGTCGAGCGACAGGCGATCGACCACCGAATAGCCGGAGCCCGAAGCATCGGTGACGCTGACATTCTCGATCGACAGGGCGGTCTCGCCGAATGTGTAGCCCGTGGGCGGTGAGCCCAGATCGAAATTCTCGCCGACCATGTTGCGGACGATCCATTCGAGATCGATGTCCTTGGCCTCGGCATTGGCGGTCATGGCGCCGTCGCGCAGCACGACGGCGTAGTCGGTGATTTGCAGCGCCTCTTCCAGGTGATGGGATATGTACACGATCGAAACGCCGCGGCTCGTCAGGTCCCGGATCACCTTGAACAGCACTTCGACTTCGGTTGCGCTCAGCGCCGATGTCGGCTCGTCCATGATCAGAATGCGGGAATCGACCGAGAGCGCGCGTGCGATCTCGACGATCTGCTGCTGCCCCAGCCGCAGATCCTCGACAAGCGTCATCGGGTCGATGTCTTCCTC
>JBAWDM010000087.1:0-1533 GCA_049590735.1 Asticcacaulis sp.
CGCCCGTGGCGGCTCGCCCTTTGGTGGCCAGTCCGCGCCCGTTAAGGGCAGCGACCTCAAGATCAGGCTCGATATCGACCTGCTGGATACCATTATCGGCAATACACGCCGCGTTGTCCTGTCGGATGGCCGCACGCTTGATATCAATATCCCCAAGGGCACGCAGGACGGCCAGACCCTGCGCCTGAAGGGACAGGGCGCGCCTTCGCCTACGGGGCGCGGGCCGCATGGCGATGCACTGGTGGAACTTAGCCTCAAAACCCACCCGATTTTCCGTCTGGATGGCCATGATCTGCACATGGATCTGTTTGTCTCGCTGCCTGATGCGATCCTGGGCGGCAAGGTGCAGGCCCCGACACCGGATGGCCCCGTCAGTGTCAATCTGGCTAAAAATTCAAATTCCGGGGCTATTTTGCGCCTGAAGGGCCGCGGTGCCTATGACAGCAAGGGCGGCGCGCGTGGCGATCTGTTTGCCCATATTGTGCTGGCCATGCCCGATAAGGGGCTTGCAGGCCTGCCGGATGCGCTTCAGGCTGACCTGATTAAACTGATGGAGCGTTGGCGCGACAAGGCCCCCTATGTGCCGACGGTTTCGACACGGCGCAAATAAAGGACTAAGGCTTGATTTTTCATGCCTGTTTACCCCTTTATGGAATTGTTCAGCTAAGGTTCAGGTGCACACCCCTATAAACGGTCTCATGAAACAGATTTGGCCCCTTTTTTGTATTGCTCTGCTCACCGCCCCTCTGGGCGCGGTGGCCTTACCTGCGTCGGCGGCGTCTCTGCTTGATGCAGCACCGGCTGTGGTGATCAAGGCCGGTTATGTGCCCGGACGCAAGGATCGGGACGAAGATCGCAGGGGCAACAGCCGAAATAGTGACATGTTCCGTCAGAATTTTCGTGACGACCGCAGGTCTGCCCCTCAGGCCCCCGCCCCTCAGCCTCGCATCAGAGAAATGCGTCGCGATGACCGCATCAATCAGGCCATGTCGATAGGCCGCAGCCGTGGTCATGTTCTGGATGCCGGCCCGCAGGGCGGGTCTGTGTTCTGGGTGCGTGTGGCGACCGATCGGGGTCGGGTTGATCTTTTGGTCGATACCGATTCCGGCCGCATAATTGGAGAACGCTAAATCTTCACGAACTGCGTTCGCGTAGATTTGTTTTTACTATACACTTTTTGGAAAGCGCTTATGCGAATTTTACTGGCCGAAGACGATCCCGATCTGGCCCGCCAGCTCAAGGCCTCGCTGGCGGATGCCGGCTATGTCGTGGATCATGCCCCGGATGGCGATGAAGCGCATTTTCTGGGCGATACCGAACCCTATGACTGCGTTATTCTGGATCTCGGCCTGCCCAAGATTGATGGTGTCTCCGTGCTGGAAAAATGGCGCAGGGACGGCAAGTCCACGCCGGTTCTGATCCTGACGGCGCGCGGCGCCTGGAGCGACAAGGTGTCCGGCTTTGACGCCGGTGCCGATGATTATCTGACCAAGCCCTTCCATACCGAAGAGCTGCTGGCCCGTCTGCGCGCTC
>JBAWDM010000088.1:0-4337 GCA_049590735.1 Asticcacaulis sp.
AGGTATTTTATTGTGGCTGCTTGGGGTGCCAATCCCGGTTATTATTCTTCTCGCCCTCGTCTTTCATTGATCGGGAGCAGACATATGGCTCTCCCCGATCCGCTTATTCATGATCATTTGCACGATCATTCGCCCAATGTTGAATCCTCTGTTTCAGGTATTCACTGGGCATCCATTCTGGGTGGCGCCACGGTGGCGACCGCCGTCTCGCTTATTCTTCTGCCGCTCGGCTCAGCCTTAGGGTTCAGCACCATCTCTATTTTTGCGCCATCGGCCAATGAGACCCTGACCTTTGGGCTGGGCTGGGCCATCTGGCTTGTCGTCATGCAATGGATTTCGTCAGGTTTTGGCGGCTATATTGCCGGACGCCTGCGCGTCAAATGGGCTGACACCCATAGCGACGAGGTCTTTTTTCGCGACACGGCGCATGGCTTTATCGCCTGGTCGGTCGCCACTGTGTTTACACTGGGCTTTGTCGCTCTGTTCTCGGCGGTTTCGGCCCCCCATATTGAACAGACAGATGTGATGCAAACGGCGCAGGAAACCCAAAAAACCATGGCGGGTCTGTCCCTTGCCATGTTTGTATCCCTGCTGACCGGTGCCTTTATCGCCAGCGTCTCCGCCGCCATTGGTGGCCGGTTACGTGACAAGCCCTAAAAGGGCTTACACATCTGTCCCTTTAAAAAAAATCCCCGCCTCTGTGACGAAGGCGGGGATTTTTTTAGCGGCTACACCGTCTCTGCATTCGTTCTGCAATGGGTAGCCTTTAGGCATTCCACATAGTTGTCACGCCAGTTATCGACATCATGGCTTTGCACATTATGGAACAAAGCCTCCCAGCGGCTCTTGCGTTCACTGAGCGACATGGCCAACCCGCGCCGTATAGCCTCTGAGACATCTTCGCGGCTTAAGGGGTTAACGATCAGCGCCTCTTTCATCTGTTCGGCGGCCCCGGCAAATTCGGACAGCACCAAAACACCCGGATCTTCGGGGTCCTGTGAGGCCACATATTCCTTGGCCACCAGATTCATGCCATCGCGCAAAGGCGTCACCAGACCAATATGCGCCGCCCTGTAAATACCGGCCAGCTCATCCCGACGATACGGACGGTTGACATAGCGCAAAGGCACCCAGTCGACCGTGGCATAGGCGCCGTTAATCTGGCCTGAGATCGTATCCAGCCGCGCGCGCAAATCTTGATAGGCATCGACATTATCGCGTGAGCGTGTGGCAATCTGCAACAAAAACAACTGATTATGAAGGTCAGGGTTGTCCGCCAACAGGGTTTCATAGGCTGAAAACCGCTCCTCCAGACCTTTGGAATAGTCGAGACGATCCACCCCCAGCAACATTTTGCGTCCGGTCTGGCTTTTGATCATCAGCTCATTGAATTTTTTCGCACTCTCACTTTTGAGCGCCACGGAAAAATCGGCCGCATCAATACCGATTGGGAAGGCCTTGACGCGCACCTGCTCGCCTCTGGCCGCTACTGTGCCATCCTCCGACACCACGGCGCCCATATCGTGTTCGACATAATCCAGAAAGGCTTCGCAATCATCCTCGGTCTGAAAGCCGATCAGATCATAGCTCATCATAGATTCGATCAGTTCTTCATGTCGCGGCAAGGTGCTGATGATGCGCCGTGCCGGCCACGGAATATGCAAAAAGAAACCAATGCGGTTTTTAAGGCCGCGCCTGCGCAATTCACGCGCCAGCGGGATCAGGTGGTAATCCTGAATCCAGATGATATCGTCCGGCTCCACCAGAGGCAGCAAGGTTTCGGCAAAGTGGATATTAACGCGGGCATAGCCCTCATCAAAACTGCGTTCATAATTGACCAGATCCGGCCGGTAATGAAACAGGGGCCACAGGGTGCGATTGGCATAACCATTATAATACTCGGCCTCGTCCTGCGGCTCCAGGTCCAGCAGGGCCACGGTGACGCCGCCCACCTTCTGCATGGAAATCTGGCCGGTATATTGCTCTACGGTCTGACCACTCCAGCCAAACCACAGCCCCTTGTCTTCGCGCAAAGCCGCCGCCAGCGCCATGGCCAGCCCGCCGGACGTGCCCACACCGGAATCGGCAGGGGGATTAACGCGATTAGATACGACTATGAGACGGCTCAACGGGCACCTCCAAATTAAAATATGCATCTTTTAAGGCCTTGGCCAGCCACGCATGAACCCCCTCAACACTATCCAGACGAAATGCCGCATAGGTGTCTCTGGGCGGGCCCACCAAAATACCAAAGCCGCCTAAATCTTTTACAGCCCGAAACCCGTCTTCGTCGGTCACATCGTCACCGACAAACACCGGAATCGCATCCGAAAAAGGCGATTCGGCCATAAAGGCCGCAATGGCCCGCCCTTTATCCATGCCCGGAGATAAAAATTCAGCAACGAAAGCACCGGTTTGTAGTTTTAAACCCGTGCGTTGCGCCAGATCGCGGGCAAAAACCCTGACTTCGGGCTCAATATCCGGATTACCGCGATAATGCAGGGCTACACTTAGCGGCTTTAGTTCCAGCCTTGTGCCGGCATGGGCGTCTGAAAACAGCGTCACTTCGGATATGGCCTGTTGTAGTTTAGGATGCGGCGCAGACGCGTGCATTTCAAGCCGGGCATCGCGGCGTTGCAGGCCATGACTGCCCGCAACGGATAAAACTGTCCCTTCCAGAATACGGTCAATATCGGCGATAGCCCGGCCACTGACAACCGCCAGACGCCCGTCAAGCGCCATAAGCAGGTCACGCAATAAGCCATTTCTGGCCAGATCCGGCTTTACGCCCTCCGGCACCGGCGCAAACGGGGCCAGTGTACCATCAATATCCAAAAACAGCGCGACATCAGACAAACGCAACTGTCTGGCAAGATTTGTCATATGAAATGACTCTCCATTTATTTAAATCTAACAATATAAGGCAAATGAGTTATGTGTATTTTATGCAATACATTCAAAACTTACCGTATAAAACAATAAGGGCGCAATATTTGTTGTTCTCCCTGAGACAGACAAACCTGCTACACGCCTATCAGTTAGGGTTCAATACCCTGCCTGTCCACCCCAAAGCGGCATATTTCGCCCCCGCTCTCGTTTCTGTGATCATTCGTGATCAGCTTTGTGACTGGCTAGGCGCAAAGGCTGAGTGGTATGATCCTCCTGTAAAACCAAGGCCTAAACGCGCCGGATCTCCGCCTGCTCCTTTTTGGCATCACTGCCAATCAGAGCCTCCTTCTCAGAAAGATATGTGATTTTTGACGGCTGTTTCCACTCCCCGCCTTATTGAGTCCAATCTCGACCTTGCTCCCATTGGAAATTGCGCGGCCACCGCCCTCATTGACCGTCAGGCCCGCTTTGTCTGGGCCTGCTGCCCGCGCATAGACGGTGAGCCCGTTTTTTCCGCGCTTTTATCACCTGCCGCCGGAAAGGGTGAGCCGGCCGGTGACTGGGTCATCGAAATGGAAGACGTGGCCGAAATCACCCAGGACTATATTCGCAATACGCCCGTCCTGCGTACCGTCATGCGCGATACACGTGGCGCGGAGATGGAAATCATAGATTTCGCGCCACGCCTGCATCATATGAACCGTATGTACCGCCCGTGGGCCTTTTACCGTCTGGTCAGGCCGCTTAAGGGTACGCCGCGCCTGCGGACACGCCTGTCGCCGACAGGGCACTGGGGCCGTGATCTGGCCACCGAAAGTCTGGGTTCCAGCCATATCCGCTATGAATGCGGCGCCGTCAGCATGCGTATGACCACGAATGCGCCGCTTACCTATATCCGCAAGCAGCAATTCTTCCGGCTTGAAGGGCCACTTGGCTTTCATCTGGGGCCTGACGCGCCCTATCCCAATGATGTGCTGGGCGACAGCGAAAATATGATGCGGGCGACGGTCGAATACTGGCAGGCCTGGGTGCGCACCCTGACCCTGCCTCTGGAATGGCAGGCCGCCGTGATCCGCGCCGCCATTACGCTCAAGCTCTGCGTCTATGAAGAAACCGGCGCCATTGTTGCCGCCATGACCACCTCCATCCCCGAAGCGCCCGACACCCAGCGCAACTGGGATTACCGTTATTGCTGGATCCGGGACGCCTATTATGTGGTGCGGGCACTGAACCGGCTGGGGGCGGCGGACATGCTCGAATCCTATCTCGTATTCCTGCGCAATCTGGTCGATATGTCAGCCGGCGGCCACGTCCAGCCCCTCTATAGCGTCAGCCTAGAAGCCGGCTTGACTGAACGCATCGCGCCTGACATGGAAGGCTATCGCGGCATGGGGCCTGTGCGGGTCGGCAATCAGGCTTATGAGCATCACCAACATGATGTCTACGGC
>JBAWDM010000089.1:0-6163 GCA_049590735.1 Asticcacaulis sp.
AGGCCGAGATTGATATTCTGGCCGAAGCCATCACTAAGGCGCAATCTTTCTTTGGATAGATGACATATGACTGAATCTGCTGACGACACTCAGGACACCCTGTTTAGCCTGGATGATATGGGGGCCAATGCGCCCTCCGCTCTGGCTGAGGCGGAACTGTCGCGCCTGACCGAAGAGCTGATCGCGGCGTTCAAGACCGTGTATGATCCTGAGATTCCCGTTGATATTTACGAATTGGGTCTGATCTATAAGGTCGATGTGTCAGATGATCGTGACGTGGTGGTCGATATGACCCTGACGGCGCCGGGCTGTCCTGTGGCCGGTGAAATGCCGGGCTGGGTGAAGGATGCCGTTCTGACCGTTAAAGGCGTGCGCGATTGTGATGTTAATCTGGTGTTTGAACCGCCCTGGGATTCTTCTAAAATGAGCGACGAAGCCAAGCTGCAATTGAATATGTTTTAATGGACAACAATCTCACCCTCACACCACGCGTGCGTCGCCCGCGTCCGGCTGTTGTCAGCCTGACAGACGCTGCGGCTGCGCAGGTCAAGGCGATCATGGAAAAGGCTGAGAAGCCCTATGCAGGCCTGCGTGTGGGCGTCAAGCAAGGTGGCTGTGCGGGACAGGAATATGTTTTGTCCTATGCTGATGAGATCGGGCCCATAGATGAGGTTGTCAGCGATAAGGGTGTGACCATCCTGATCGAGCCCAAGGCGGTTTTGTATCTGGTGGGGACGGTCATTGATTATGAAACGACGAAACTGGCCTCTAAATTCGTATTCCGTAATCCGAATGAGACGGATGCCTGTGGCTGCGGCGAAAGCGTCACCATTACACCTGTGACGCCTGAGTCGGATTAAGTCTGCATTAGACCAGAACAGAGGCCTGGAAGGGCGCGCCTGTTGCCTCAGCGATCAGTTCTTGTGATTTTTGCTCAACGCGATCACGCAGCAGGCTTAGAAATTCATCCCGCGCTAAATCCTGAGGCATGGGTGGCATAAACTCCAGAATAGCGGTGCCGCCGGTTTTTTTATAACGATTTTCCTGCCAGAACAGACCCAGATTGGTCGCCACAGGCACGACAGGCATGTTGAAATCTTTCGACATATGCCACACGCCAGAGCGATAACGGCGATAGGTGCCGGGCGCATTCAAATGACCTTCGGGATAGATAAGTATGCTGCGCCCATCGGCGGCGGCCTCTGCGGAACGACTGGCCAGCGCCTTACGTGCCTCTGTGCCGCCGCAATTATTGACGACAATGGCGCCCAGCTTCCTGAGGAGGGTGCGCATCATTGGGTATTTTTCGAGATGATCGCCGGTCACAAAGGCCAGATCGTCAAACTGCGAATATATGCAAAAACCATCGCCCCAGCTTTGGTGTTTGCAGGCAAATATGACGGGCCGGTCCGGAATGTGTTCGCGACCACGTACCTCAAGCTTAATACCCGCAAACAGAGCCATGGCCTGTACCATGCGGCGTGTATAGCGCTGAATGATCCATGTCACCGGTTTACGACCTGGCAAGAGGGATAAAAACAACGCCATTAGGCTATAGCTGACGGATAAACACCAATAGGCAATATTGAACGCAAAACTGCGCATGACAGCACCTGACCATGAAAGACAAACTAACTTGAACATTGTTCAAGTTAGTTTGTCAAGCGATAGTCAAATACACATTAAGCGGCGTTGGAATCGGATTTGATTTCGTCCGCCACAGTGACCATATTACGGCCGTTGTTTTTGGACAGATAAAGCGCCTTATCGGCACGATCCAGAAAATCAAAGGAATCTTCTGCATATTCACGCTGCGCTACACCGGCCGATATGGTGATGGTACCCAGATCTTCGTTAGTAGAGCGGCGTTTCAGAACACGCGAAGCAATTTCCACGCGTGCTTCATTCAGCAGGCGCTCGACCGTAGCCACGGTTTCCCCGGGGAACAGCAGGCCAAATTCTTCGCCACCATAACGCGCCGCCAGACGCGGCGGACGTCCGATGCGGGCCAGAACCGACGCCACATAGCGCAACACCTGATCCCCCGTCTGATGGCCCCACGTATCGTTAAACCGTTTAAAGTGGTCAATATCAATGACGGCCAGCGTTAGCGGAGAGCTGACATCATCCCCATCGCAATGCGCATCAAGTGATTCGTCAAAAGATTTGCGGTTGGCCAGATTGGTCAGCGCATCCGTCATCGCTTCCATGCGCACCTGATCCAGATGTTTACGCAAGCGGTTAACTTCGCGCGAAGAGTTGGACAGCCGCGTTTCCAGCACACTGTGATGATCCATAACCACGGTTGTGGCATCGGCCAAGCTGTCAATCAGGCCTTTGAGAGCGGCTGCATCAATGGCGCTCATGGTTTCACGCGCGCCTTCAAGCGTTTCACCATAGGTTTTCTGGGCTTTCTGGGCGTCGACAATCACTTCGGTGATGGAGGCGAGTTCACGCGTCAGCTTAAGCCCGGCATCACGAACTTCATCATTTAATTTAAGGCGGGAAACAAATTTGCTGGCCAGACTTTCCGATACATCTTCCGTGATGGTTTCACCGGCATCGACCAGACGTTTAATCTCCTGCGCTAGCGCACAATCGGGATCACCGGCGACATAAAGCCATAATTCATAGTTGAGAGGGGTGGGCCATACGCCATGCTCTTGCATTAAACGCAAAGCTTCTCCGGCCAAAGCATAGGCGGAAGGGCTTCTGACACTGATTTCAATATCGTTGTTCATATATAAATCTGGTGCCTTTTTATGGCACCTTCCCCTGACGAAGTCCGTCATCTGATTTTTCAGATAACAGGTGTACCTTAGCCAAATTTCTCTGACAGGCAGTTAACAAAACCAGGAAAAGAACGGATTTATTCTTTGATGCGAGCTGTACGCATCATAAATGCTGGCATGTGTTCGCCAAATGGAGACGCTTCGTTCGCTTTAGTGTCTGTTTTAGATGACTTTTTAGAAACTTTTTCTTCCCGCTTTTTTGTTTTAGGTGCAGGCGCTTCGGTTATATTTTTTTCTACAGGCGGCTGAACAATTTTGGCCTCTTTGGCCGCTATAAACGGCTCAGTAGCGGCCGATTCGGTGTCGGAAACCCTTGCAGGCTTGTGATCACGCTCTGGTCGCGCTCTGGTTTTGCCTGATTCGCGCCGCGGCGACCGCGAAGATGCCCTGGGGGCGTCATTCAGGGCGGAATAGTCCACATCCAGCTCTAATACGGCCGGTTCTTTCTTAATGAGCTTAACCACCTTATCGTAGTTTGTTTCATCCGCCGGAGATAGCAAAAGATAGGTCTCGCCCGAACGGCCGGCGCGGCCCGTGCGGCCAATGCGGTGCACATAATCATCGGCATGGATGGGGGCGTCGAAATTAAAGACATGGCCGACAGCCGGTATATCCAGACCGCGCGCCGCCACATCAGACGCGACCAGCAGGGTTAAATCCCCTTTTCGGAAGGCATCCAATGTTTTCATGCGCAGCGACTGATCGAGATCACCGTGAATAGGGGCCGCATTAAAGCCATGCACACTCAGGGATTTGGCGACAATATCCACATCGGTCTTGCGATTGCAAAAAACGATGCCATTGGCAATATCCAGTGTTTTCAACAGGGTGCGCAGCGCGATCCGCTTGGCACGTGAATCCTTATGAGGCACCCGCAAAACATATTGCGCGATATTTTCAGCCGTGCTGGCCGGACGGGACACTTCGATGCGCACAGGGTTTTTCAAAAAAGCTTCGGTCAGGCGTGTAATTTCCGGTGGCATGGTGGCCGAAAAAAACAAGGTCTGACGCGTCGGTGGCGTCATTTTGAAAATGCGTTCAATATCCGGAATAAAGCCCATATCCAGCATCCGGTCGGCTTCGTCGACCACCATCATGGTCACACCATTCAGCATCACCTTGGAACGCTCAAACAGATCCAGTAGCCGCCCCGGTGTGGCAATCAGCACGTCCACACCCTTATCGAGCTTGGCGATCTGATCATTCATGGAGACGCCGCCAATCAGCAGCGCCCAGTTCAGCTTATGGTATTTCGCGTATTTCTCAAAAGCTTCGGAAACCTGATCCGCCAGTTCGCGGGTTGGCTCAAGCACAATGGCGCGGGGCATGCGGGCGCGGGAACGACCTGCCGCCAGACGCTCAATCAAGGGGAGGGTAAAGGCCGCCGTCTTGCCGGTGCCGGTCTGGGCAATGCCTAAGACATCCAGTCCGGTCAGTGCAACCGGAATAGCCTGCTCCTGAATGGGGGTAGGGGTATCGTAGCCGGTTTCGGTTACGGCGCGTAAGACTTCGGCACTCAGGCCAAGTTCAGAAAATTTCGTCATGACACTCTTTAAATGAATCCATTAGCCCATCAGGCCTTCCTGATGGGGATGGAAAAAGGCGCCAATCTGAGCGCCAGGGATGGGCAGCCGTCATCAAAACCGTGCGGATCGGACACAACAGGCACGTTTCCCTGAAACGCGCTGTGGCCTTTGGCGCAGAAGATGAGCATGCGCCAGATTGCGGCGCATGCGTGTCTGATAACAGAATTGGCGGTAATTAACAGGTTTTTCTTAATAAGTCTGATCAGACATCCAGATCATCGGTCGCATATTCCGCATGATCCTGTATGTAACGGAAACGCAATTCCGGCTTACGGCCCATCAGGGTTTCGACCAGATCGCGCACATCATCTTCGTCATGCGGCAGGGTGACACGCGCTAAAGTCCGCGTTTTGGGATCCATGGTGGTTTCTTTTAACTGGGCCGGCATCATTTCTCCCAGCCCTTTAAAACGGCCGATTTCCGGCTTCTTGCCCTTGAATTCTTTTTCCAGCAATTGGGCGCGATGCGCATCGTCACGGGCATACATGGTTTTACCGCCGTGACTCAGGCGATAAAGCGGCGGCATGGCCAGAAACAGATTACCATTGCGGATCATGCCGGGCATGGTGCGATAAAAGAAGGTAATCAACAAAGAAGCAATATGGGCGCCATCAACATCAGCATCGGTCATGATGATAATGCGTTCATATCGTAAGTCCGAATCCTTGAACTTCGCGCCCGGCTGCACACCCAGGGCCAGCCCCAGATCCGATAATTCTGTATTGGCGCGCGCCTTATCGCCTGTCGCCGAGGCGACATTGAGGATTTTACCGCGCAGAGGCAGGATGGCCTGCGTATTGCGGTTGCGGCCCTGTTTGGCCGAGCCACCGGCAGAATCCCCTTCGACAATAAAAAGCTCCGTGCCGATGGCGTCCTGACGGGCGCAATCGGCTAGCTTACCGGGCAGGCGCAGTTTACGCGTTGCGGAGGCGCGTTGCACCTCCTTGTCCTTGCGGCGTTTCAGGCGTTCTTCGGCGCGTTCTATGATAAACTGAAGGATACGATCCGCCTGTTTCGGCGCAGAGGTCAGCCAGTGATCCAGCGGATCCGCCAGAGCTTTTTCTACGAGGCGCTGGCCTTCGGACGAAGACAGCCTGTCCTTGGTCTGCCCCTGAAATTCCGGATTGCGGATAAAAACGGAAATGACAATGCCTGCATAGGCCGCCACATCTTCGGCCGTAATCATGCCGCCGCGTTTTTCGCCCGTCATCTCAGCATAGGCTTTGAGCGAACGGGTCAGGGCAGCTCTTAGTCCGGCTTCGTGGGTGCCGCCATCCGGTGTGGGTATAGTGTTGCAATAGCTTTGGCAAAAACCATCATATTCGCTAAAGCCCGCGCCCGACCAGACTACGGCCCATTCAACGGCCCCGGCCTCATCCCCGCTTTTGGTGTCACGGCGTTCCACACGGCCTGAGAAGATGTCACTGAGGGTTTCCGTGCCCTTGATCCGCTCCGCCAGATAATCTGCCAGGCCGTTAGGAAAGTAGAATTTGTCTTCGGCAGGTGTCGCGTCATGAATAAGTTCAGGCGCACATTTCCAGAAAATCTGAACGCCACGGAACAGATAGGCCTTGGCCTTGGACATGCGGTAAAGGCGCGCCGGCTTAAAGCGGGCGTCAGGGCCGAAGATTTCTGGATCGGGCAGGAAACGTTCCAATGTGCCCTTCTTTTTCGAAGGCCCGACCTGCTCGACTTCGGTGACCTTAAGGCCTTTGGAAAAACTTTGACGCCATTCAAAGCCATCGCGCCATACCGTGACATCCAGACGCTCAGATAAGGCATTGA
>JBAWDM010000090.1:0-7125 GCA_049590735.1 Asticcacaulis sp.
GTTCTGATCCGCGCGACGGAACCAAACGCCTGACGCGGCTTGATGGCGAGTTCGTGCCCGCTTCGCGCCTGCTCGACCATGTGCGGCTGATCTGGCTGACGCCGGTACAGGATCGCCTCTTCCTTGAGGCTCGCTCTGAGCGCCTGCGGTTTTTTGACCGGCTGGTTTACGCCGCCGAACCCGGCCATGCCGCGACCGTCAGCGCCTATGAGCGCGCCTTACGCGAACGCATGAAGCTGCTAAGTGATGCCTATGGCCAGAATCGCGCGCCGGACGAGGCCTGGCTCAACCTGCTGGAGCAAAAACTGGTTGAGACAGGCACCGCCATGATGCAGGCCCGTCATGCCGCCAGAGACACCCTGCAAGCGGTCATTGATGGTCATCAGGGGGCCTTCCCCAAGGCCGATCTGCGCCTGATGGGTGATGTGCCGCCCGACGAACTCAGCGATGGCTTTAGGCAGGCGCGAGCACGTGACGGGGCCGCCGGACGCTCCCTTTTCGGGCCACACCGCATGGATATGGCTGTCCGGCACCGTGATAAAAACCGTCCGGCGACGGACTGTTCCACCGGTGAGCAAAAAGCACTTTTGCTGAATATCATTCTGGCGCAGGGCGCGCGTCTGGCGTCTCCGGGAGGCTCGCCGCCCGGCAAGGGCGACCGCCCGCCCGAGATCATGCCCTCAAGCAGCGAAGCGATAGGGCTTCGCAATGGGCGAGGAGCCATGCGGCGCTTGAGCTCACAGAGTGAATCCCTGTCCAAACCCATCCTTCTGCTGGACGAGGTGGCGGCCCATCTCGACCCCTTGCGCCGACACGCATTGTTTGACGAGACCCATGCTTTAGGGCTACAAACGGTGTTTACGGGCACGGATCAGGGCCTGTTCGACGGCCTTAAAAACCGCGCGCTGGGTGTGCGCGTCGAAGGCGGTCAATTCATTGAATTTATAGAGTAAATAAAAGGTCTTTTATGTCCGACGAATCCGAAATCCCCACGGGTGGCCTTGATGCCAACGGTCAGTCCGAATATGGCGCTGATTCGATCAAGGTTTTGAAGGGACTGGATGCCGTTCGTAAGCGTCCCGGCATGTATATCGGCGACACGGATGACGGTTCCGGCCTGCATCACATGGTCTATGAAGTCGTCGATAATGCCATTGATGAAGTGCTGGCCGGTCATGCCACCCGCGTCGAAGTTATCCTCAATGCCGACGGCTCCTGTACCGTTACCGATGATGGTCGCGGCGTACCCGTCGACATCCACGAAGGCGAAGGCGTATCGGCGGCCGAAGTCATCATGACCGAGCTGCATGCCGGCGGTAAATTCGACCAAAACAGCTATAAGGTTTCGGGCGGTTTGCACGGGGTCGGCGTATCGGTTGTCAACGCCCTGTCCGATTATCTGGAACTCACCATCTACCGTGCCGGTAAAAAGCACGAAGTTCGGTTTGAGCGCGGCGATACGGTCAGCCCGCTAAAGGTCACCGGCGATACGTTTAAACGCGAAAATGGCCGCGACTATACGGGCACCCAGGTGCGTTTCTTTCCGTCCATCACCACCTTTGCCTTTATCGAATTTGATCGCAAAACACTGGAACATCGTCTGCGTGAACTGGCGTTTCTGAATTCCGGCGTCCATATCCGCTTTGCCGATATGCGCGAAGCCGAGCCCTATGAGATCATCCTGCATTATGATGGCGGGATCGTCGAATTCGTCAAACACCTCGACAAGGCCAAGACCTCCATCCTGAAAGCGCCGGTGGATGTGCGCGGTGTGCGCGATAAGGTCGAACTCGATCTGGCCCTGCAGTGGAATGACAGCTATCACGAGACCATGTTGTGCTTCACCAACAACATTCCGCAACGCGATGGCGGCACCCATCTGGCGGCCTTTCGCGGGGCGCTGACCCGTGTCATGACCGCCTATATGGAAAGCTCCGGCCTCGGCAAAAAGGAAAAGGTGTCCGTCACCGGTGAAGACGCCCGCGAAGGCCTGACTTGCGTCTTGTCGGTCAAGGTGCCTGATCCGAAATTCTCATCGCAAACCAAGGACAAGCTGGTCTCCTCCGAAGTCCGCCCCGCCGTCGAAGGTCTGGTCTATGACAAGCTCAGCCAGTGGTTTGAAGAAAACCCCGCTGAGGCCAAGGCGATTGTCGGCAAGATCATCGAAGCCGCCTCTGCCCGTGAAGCCGCCCGTAAGGCGCGTGACCTGACGCGGCGCAAATCGGCGCTCGACATCTCATCCTTACCCGGCAAGCTGGCTGACTGTCAGGAACGCGATCCGGCCAAGTCCGAAATCTTTATCGTCGAAGGGGATTCCGCCGGCGGCTCCGCCAAACAGGCGCGTAACCGCGAAAATCAGGCCATCCTGCCTCTGCGTGGTAAGGTTTTGAACGTCGAACGCGCGCGTTTTGATAAGATGCTGTCGTCGGAACAGATCGGCACGCTGATTATCGCCCTGGGGGCCGGTATTGGCCGCGACGATTTCAACGCCGATAAGCTGCGTTACCATAAGATCATCATCATGACCGATGCGGACGTCGATGGCGCGCACATCCGCACGCTTTTGCTGACCTTCTTCTATCGTCAGATGCCGGAACTGATTGCGCGCGGCTATCTCTATATCGCGCAACCGCCGCTCTATAAGGTGGCCAAGGGCAAGTCGTCGCGCTACCTGAAAGACGATTCTGAACTAGACGCCTTCCTGATCGAAGAAGGCACCAGCGATGCTGTTTTGGCCCTGCCATCGGGCGAACGCATTGTCGGCCAAGACCTTGAGGCCCAGATGCGCGCCGCCAAGACGTTCAAAAGTTCCGTCGATCGCCTGTCGATGCGCGCCCCTGCCTTTGCGCTGGAACAGGCGGCTCTGGGTGGCCTGTTCGGGGCCGATCCTGACCTTACCAAGGTCGCCGAGAACCTGTCGCGCATGAATCAGGACGGCGATGGCCCCTGGAGCGTCACCGGCGGTGAAATCGGCGGCTATGTCTTTGAACGCGTGCGCCGTGGCGTCAGCGAAAAGATCGTCTTTGACGAAGCTATGATGCATAGCGCCGATGCCCGCCGCTTAGGTGAACGCGCCGAAGGTCTGGGGGACATTTATAACGACGTCTCCATCTTTACGCGCAAAGACAAATCGACCGACATTCGCGGGCCGCTTGATCTGGTCGCCGCCGTTCTCGATGCCGGACGTAAGGGCATGACCATCCAACGCTATAAGGGCCTTGGGGAAATGAATGCCGAGCAGCTTTGGGAAACCACGCTCGATAAGGATGTGCGCACCCTGCTTCAGGTCAAGGTTCACCATGCCGACGAAGCCGATGAGATGTTCTCGAAGCTGATGGGAGATCTGGTCGAACCGCGCCGAGACTTCATTCAGGAAAACGCTCTGGATGCCGAGGTGGATGCTTAAGGGCCTGATATCGCCCGTTGCCATCTCCTGAAAATCTGCCGCGAATTAACGATTTGCCAGTTGGCAATAATCGTGTCAGTTTTCGCTCTATAAGGGGGGATGACGGTATGAAAATCCGGCGTTTGGCAATATTGGTTCTGCTTGCAGGCACCCTTTCTTCCTGTGGGGGCGGGGGAAGCAGTAGCGGAACCGGCACTGTCTATACACCGCCTGCCTCGACGGGCGGCAGCACCTCCGGTTGGGTATCAGGCGTTTTTAAAGCGGCCAGCAGTTTCAAAGATCGTTGCAAACTTGTCAGAACGGGACTCGATAGCGAAGGCAATGCCTTTACAGATAAGTCCGGCACCACGACCGATGAAAAAAACTGGCTGCGATCCTGGACTCATGAAACCTATTTGTGGAACACAGAGGTTCGTGATGTCAATCCGGAACTGAGCACGACGGCTACGGCCACCTATTTCACTTACATGAAGACGGACGCCCTGACCGGTTCCGGCAAGGCTAAGGATAGTTTCCATTTCAGCGAACCAACGGCTGATTATCTGTCACGGCGAAATTCAGCCGCTTCTGCAGGATATGGCGCACAATTTGTAGTTATTTCTGACACAGTACCGCGTAATGTACGCGTCCTGTACACGGAACCTGGCTCACCGGCAGAAGCTGTGGACGGCGGGCAGAAAAACCTAAACCGTGGCACGCAGATACTGTCGGTCAACGGGATTGATCTGGTTTATGGCGGCCTCACTCAGGCAGATGTCGATACATTAAATAAGGGCTTGTTCCCGCAAAATGCGGGCATCACCACAAACTTTGTCGTACGCGATCCGGGCGCAATCACTAACCGCGCCATCACTCTGACCTCGACCAATCTGAGTGAGAAACCTGTCAACCGGACACGTCTGTTAACAGATGATGCAGGCAATAAGGTGGGTTATATCTTATTCAATACCTTCAGCCCCTTTTCCAGTGAGCGCGAAATTGTTGACGCGATGACGGACATGCAAACTGCCAATGTGAAAGATCTCATACTTGATCTGCGTTACAATGGCGGCGGACTTTTGGCCGTGGCATCAGAGTTGAGTTACATGGTCGCCGGCAATACGCAGACCGCAGGTCGTGTCTTTGAAAAACTAAGATTCAACAACGGCACGGATGGTGTTGATCCGGTAACGGGTCAACCCAATACACCCGTACCTTTTTATAATTCCGGTTTAGGTTTCAGCGTTTCTTCCGGTACGCCCCTGCCCAGTTTGAATCTTAACCGGGTCTTTGTTTTGACCACCCAAAGTACCTGCAGCGCCAGCGAATCCGTGATCAACAGCCTAAGGGGCATTGGCGTTGAAGTAATCGAAATTGGCGACACCACCTGCGGCAAGCCCTATGGTTTCTACCCGCAGGATAATTGCGGGACGACCTATTATTCCATCCAGTTTCAGGGCGTGAATGACCTCGGGTTTGGTGATTATGCCGACGGTTTTACACCGGTAAATGCGACAAGCGCCCAGGGCGTTAAACTGCCGGGTTGCCAAATAGTTGACGATTACGAACATGAACTGGGCGACAGCACTGAGGGTTTATTGGCGGCGGCACTCACCTACAGGGCCAGTGCCAGTTGTCCGGCTGCGGCCATGATTGCCTCGAGCAGGGCTCAAACCAGCCGTTTGTCTGTATCTTCGTCACCTGCCCTCAAAGGGCCTGATCAATGGATTATGGATACCAACCGAGACATGACCATGCGCCGTTAAAAGCCCCGTTCACGGCTGTCCTTTGAAAAGGTGATCTTGCTGATGTTGTTTCGATCCTTCATCCTGACGGCAGGCTTGGCGCTTATAATCAGCGCCTGTCAGACCCTGCCGGTTGTCTCGACGGCCAGGATTAATCTCGATGATCCGGCGACCCGATCGGTGGTAACATTGGTTTTATCAAAGGCAGTTCATCGCGCCCATATCGAGCTGGGCCCCGTCACAGGCGACACAGCCGTGGTGAGCGTCCTGCCACCGTCACCCGGCCCATATGAAACCCATTCCATGGCCGTGCCCGTTCAGTTTGACATTCAAAAGCACGGTGATGTGTGTCTGGCCCTTCGCCGCGATACGCATGACGCTTTTGCACTTAAGGGCATTGCTTGTAAGCCCTGACCCGGCGTCATATCTGCAAAATGCGCCGCAGATCGCCTTCGGGATCATTGACCATGCGGGTATGGTTGTTGAACACCATGGTCTGACAGTTGACCGGATCAGTCGGCGTCCAGATCAGATCCGGCTGGCTGGGATTACCGGTACGCGCGAAACCGGCCCACGCCTTTGACATCTTAGTGGCCAAAGCGCGAGCCTCCGGCGTATCGCCTGTGCCGAGTTCACACCGCTGCGTATTGTCAAAACAAAAGGCCAGATCAGCCGTGTGCCAGGCCCCGGCCACCCCATCAAGCTGCGGGGATTGCCACTCAAAGAAATACTGATAGATGGGCGCGGCCTTCTGGGCATATTTAAGCACGACCATGCGTTGCACATTGTTGCGGAAGGTTAAGCCGCCGACACCATAGGACAGGGTGCGGATGGCTTTTTCGGGATGGGCCGCCTTCATGGCATCGACCAGCCTGTTGGCTTTTTCGGCCCCCCAGGTCTGGGTGAGTTCTTGACGCCACTCAGCCTCAGTCGGGTTATTGCCGAAACGCATCCCCTCCTCGCTGACGCTGCCTATGATCATCGGCACATGGCTGGATACATCCGGCGCCTTGTCAAAGAAGGATCGCGTGTCGATAATTCGCCCGTCGAGGGTCGGGCTCCATCCCACTCTGGGCGGACGTTTATCGCCGACACCGGCGGTCATGAAGTTGAAGGGGACGGAGCCGTTGATGCTTTGCGCCGCCTTGTTGCCAGCCGCAAACAGGGTTTCCCAATCCATTTTTTGCAGGGCCGCCATGTCATGATTGGCGACGCCCAGCTCCTTTATGATTTGCGCCGAAAATTCACGCGATTGTGCCGCATCGGGAATATTCCCGCCGCCACCGGACTGGGCTATGGCGCGGTGGAAAAGGCCGCGCGCGTCCGGCATGCCCATCAGGGTCGTGACCTTGAAGCCGCCGCCCGACTGACCATAGATGGTCACGCAGTCCGGATCGCCGCCAAAATTCTCGATATTGTCACGAACCCATTTTAAGGCCGCCACAAGATCGGTCATGCTGACATTGACCGCGCCGTCATAGGCGGCCCCGCCAAAATCCGTCAGATCCATAAAGCCCAGCACATTCAGACGGTGATTAACCGATACCTGCACCACATCATGATTGCGGGCCATCTGCGCCCCGTCATGCGAAGCCAGTTCATAGGAGGAGCCAAAGGAAAAGCCACCGCCATGCAGATACACCATGACCGGAGGATTACCTGTAAGGGCAGGCGTCCAGATGTTCAGCTTAAGCATGTCCTCACCAAAGAAACCATCTGTCCATTGCTGGAGGAAGGTATGTTCCTTGGCGTCAAAACTATGCTTGGTTTGCGGGCAATTGGCCCCGTAAGCCAGAGCCGGATAGACATCATCCCAAGGCTTAGGGGGTTTGGCCGGCAGCCAGCGGTTTTCGCCGCCGGTATCGGCCCCGTAGGGCACACCCTTAAAATGCAGGACATTGCCCGCCACATAACCACGAACCTTACCGTATTGGGTTTTGGCAATGGCAGACAGGGGCGTGGTGCACCCCCGCTTGCCTTCGCGCGGCCCGGTAT
>JBAWDM010000091.1:0-5797 GCA_049590735.1 Asticcacaulis sp.
ATCCAGCTTTGGTAAAAAAAGCCCCCCCCTTTTATTGCCCGACCCCAATGACCCCGCCTCTTTTAAAATGCTTTTGCATCGACCTCAGGTCTATCTGGATACGGAGGGACTTAAAAACTTCTATGCCGGCAAACGCATTCTGGTCACAGGTGCGGGTGGGTCCATTGGTTCTGAAATCTGCAAGCAGGTTCTGGCGCTTGGGGCTGATCATGTCAGTCTGATCGACCACTCCGAACTGGCGCTCTATGAAATTGATCGCGCCATACGCGAAACCTTTTCCGGCAACCGCGCCCAGCCCATCCTGTGCAGTGTGCGCCGCCGTGAGCGGATCAAGGCCGTGGTGATGACACAAAAACCGGACGTCATCTTTCATGCCGCCGCATTAAAACATGTGCCTATGGTCGAGATGAATCCCAGCGAAAGTGTGCTGACCAATGTATTGGGCACGCAATATGTTATCGAAGCGGCCAAGGCAGCCGGCGTTAAGCAACTGGTGCTTATTTCTTCCGACAAGGCCGTGGCGCCGTCCTCGCTGATGGGGGCCACAAAGCGGCTGGCTGAACATCTGATCCGCACACAGATTTCGGATACGCATCGTGCCTGCGTGGTGCGGTTCGGCAATGTGCTGGGCTCTACCGGCTCAGTTGTGCCCCTGTTCAAATCGCAGATCGAACGCGGCGGGCCGATTACCCTAACGGATCGCGGCGTCGAACGCTATTTCATGACCATATTCGAGGCGGTGCAGCTGGTGCTCACCTCGGCCATGACCAGCGCCCAGACGCCAGAGCATAAGTCCGGCCTGTATATTCTGGAAATGGGCACGCCCATAAAGATCTATGATCTGGCCAGACGTATGATCGAGCTTTATGGCCTCAAGCTGGATAAGGATATCAAGATCACCTTTACCGGCCTGCGCGAAGGCGAAAAGATCACCGAGTTACTGGTTGACGATAATGAAGTTCGCCATCTCCTGCTGCCCGGCATTTTTGAGGTGGCCGATAACGGCTATATTGAACCCATAGCCGAAGAGGTCATGCAGACCCTGTATGCGCTGGCGCAGGAAGGCCACGACGAACAGGCCAAGACCATGGTGTTTAATCTGGTCAAGTCCTTGCGCGAATAGAGCCTATTCCCTATGCGGGTCTTCGGCATCCGGATCGTCTGTCGTATGAAACTCATACCAGATGCCATTAAGTATGCCGAGGCTGACGGCCAGACCCACACCTAATATCCATGAAAAATACCACATAATAATAGCCTCTCAGATTTAGTAGAGATCGGGATTGGTTTTCAGATCGCTGGTCTTGATGCGGCCGAACAGCACCTTATAAACCCAAGCCGTGTACAGCAGGATGATCGGCAGGAAGACGGCCACCACCAGCAACATGATAAACAGGGTCAGGTGCGAACTGGAGGCTGTCCAGATCAGCAGGCTGGAATGAGCATCGACCGTGCTGGGCAAAAGGATCGGAAACATCGAACAGCCGATCGTCGAGATAATGCCCACAATCGTCAGAGACGACCCGCCAAAGGCCAGCCAGTCTCTTTGCAACCGCTGCCCCGCCAAAGCGATAAGCGGCCCGACAAATCCCAACACGGGCGCAGCCCACATCCACGGATATTTGCCGTAATTTATAAGCCAGCCTCCCGCCATAGGCACGACCTCTGCGCGGGTCGGATTGGAAGCGCCGTCAGTGGCAACCTGTCCGATAACGCTGAAACCCATTGAGCTAAAGCGTACAAAGACATAGCCCAGCGCAAACAAAACCATGACGGCCAGAGCCGCAATCAGGCCAAACCGCAGGGCACGGTCACGCACCTCACCCTTTTCCAGCTTTAGGCCCAGCCATGTCGACCCTTGCAGGGCCAGCATAGCCACGGAGGTCAGGCCGCACAAGACAGTGAAGGGTGAGAACAGGCCCGACAGGCCACCCAGGAACATGTCATGATAGGTGACACGCAGATCGCTGTCGTAACTGAAGGGCGCGCCCTGAAGCACATTGCCGATCGCCACGCCAAACACCAGAGCCGGCACAAAACCGCCTAAAAACAAAGCCCAGTCCCAATTGCGGCGCCAGACCCTGCCCGGCCGTTTTGAGCGATACTTAAAGCCTACCGGGCGCAGAATCAGTGCCATCAGCACCAGAAACATGGCCAGATAAAAGCCGGAAAAACTGACGGCATACACAAGCGGCCAGGCAGCGAATAATCCGGCACCGGCCACAATGAACCAGACCTGATTACCTTCCCATGTGGCGCCGACCGTATTGATGACGGCGCGCCGCTCCGGATCGGTTTTGGCGACAAAGGGCAGCAGGGCCGCCACCCCCATATCGAAGCCATCCATAATGGCAAAGGCGATCAGAATGATGCCGACAAGCCCCCACCAGATGAGACGCAAGGTTGGATAATCTAAAGGCAGTTCCATATCATTATTCCTTTAAGCGCAAACGGGGCCTTAAAATCTACTCAGCCGGGCCAATGACGGGCAGAGCCGGATCGTCGGTGGGGCTGACTTCGGGATCGTCATGCATGCGGCCAAGCTTGCTCTCATAAGGTCCCTTTTTAATCGCACGGATCATCAGCTTGATTTCAATGACGGCCAGAGCCGCATAGGCCAGAGTGAAACCGACAATCGTCAGCCAGATTTGTGATTTAGAGAGGCTCGATGCCCCCATAAAGGTCGGCAGCACGCCATCAACCGCCCAGGGTTGCCTGCCGATTTCCGCCAATACCCAACCGGCCTCAATCGCGATCCACGGAAAGGGAATGGCGATCATGCAGGTGAGCAAAAATAGCCTGTTCTTATGCCGGTTAAACGTCACCATCCAAAAGGCGACGGCAAACAGGGCAATGAAGGCAAAACCCAGTCCGGCCATAAAACGGAAGGCCCAGAACATGACCGGCACATTGGGAATGGTATCAAAGGACGCTTTTATAATCGTCGCCTCATCGGCCATGCGCGGATCAGCGACATATTTCTTGAGCAACAACCCGTAACCCAGATCAGCCTTGTGGGCCTCGAACCGGGCGCGCGCCGCCAGATCGTCCGGATTGGTTTTCAGCTTTTCAACACCGTCATAGGCTATCATGCCTGACCGAATGCGCCCCTCGGCCTTATCCACCAGATCCAGTATGCCAATCACCGGCGTATCGACAGAACGCGTGGCGATCAGCCCCAGCACATAGGGAATTTTCAGCTCATAATCCGTACGGTGTTCTTTAACATTCGGAATACCGAAAACGGCAATGCCGGCCGGGGCTTTTTCGGTGTGCCACATGGATTCCAAAGCCGCCAGTTTCATCTTCTGGTTATCCGTCAACGTATAGCCCGACTCATCACCCAGCACGACGACCGACAGGGACGAAGCCAGTCCAAAGGCCGCCGCCACCGCCATCGACCGCTTGGCGACACTGGTCCATTTGTCATTCCATAAATAAAAGGCGGAAATGCCCATCACAAAGACAGCCGCCAGAACATAACCGCCACTTACGGTATGGACGAACTTGGCCTGCGCCACCGGATTGAACATAACCTCAAGAAAATCGGTAATTTCCATGCGCATGGTCGCCGGATTAAACGCCGCCCCGACCGGATGCTGCATCCAGCCATTGGCAATCAGAATCCACAGGGCCGACAGATTGGTGCCAAGTGCCACCAGAAAGGTCACCAGCAAATGCGCCGGTTTCGATAGCTTTTCCCAGCCAAAGAACATCAGGCCGACAAAGGTCGCCTCAAGGAAAAAGGCCATCAGCCCTTCGATTGCCAGAGGTGCGCCGAAAATGTCACCGACATAGTGCGAATAATAGGACCAGTTCATACCGAACTCAAATTCCATGGTGAGACCTGTTGCCACACCCAGCACAAAATTTATGCCGAATAAAAGGCCCCAGAAGCGCGTTATGGTTCGCCATATCTCTTTGCCCGTAAGGACATAGACACTTTCCATGATCACCAGCATAAAGCTCATGCCAAGGGTCAACGGCACAAACAGAAAGTGATACATAGCGGTCAGGGCGAATTGCAGCCTTGAGAGTTCTACGGTACTGAGGTCCATATGATCGCTCCGATTAGTATCTGCGTCTCAAACAAGTGAAACGCCTTATATTCATATTTAGCAACTCAACCTTCTCGCATTACGGGAAAATGGCTCTAAATCCATAGAAAGTGTAAGGCTTTACTTTGCCCATTTCAACTGCTGAATTGTCGCATACCGATGTCGCACCCACCCCAAAGGCGGCGCGGGCACAATTGCAAATATGGGCAAAATCACAGGCACGGCCGATCCGCTTAAGCAGCCTTCTGGGACTATTGGATAGTCTGTGTATCATCGGGTTTGCCTGGGGGCTGAGCCATATGGTCACCAACCTGTTTGGCAAACCGGCACAGCTATCGCTTGTTTTGGTGCCTGCGCTGGTGACAATCTTTTCTCTGGGCGTGCGATCTGTAATTGATATATTAAATCAGAGACTTAGCCTTAATATAGCCCGTAAAATTATCAGCCGCATCCGCCTTGATCTCATGGATGCCGCCCTTAAAGGCCGCCTGGATCCGTCCAGTCAGCAAGGTCGTCTTAACGCGCTATTTGAGGACACAGAGGCGCTGGAAGGCTATTATGCGCGCTTTCGTCAGGCCGAGGTTCAGGCCCGCCTGTTGCCCCTTCTTATGATCGCCCTGATTGCCGTCTTAAGCCCCATAAGTGGTGTGATTTTGGGGCTGACCCTGCTTCCGTTTGTCGCAATGATGGCTCTGCTGGGCCTGAGCAGTGCCGGACAGGCTAAACGTCAGCTTGATGCCCTGTCGCGCCTGTCCAACCTTTTTGTCGACCGGATACGCGCCCTGCCGCTTATTCTCAGCTTTGAATCCGGCCCGCGTCAGGTCAAAGCGGTTGAACGCGCCGCCGGAGATGTCGCCGAATGTACCCTGAGTGTCCTGAAAATCGCCTTTATCACCTCGGCGGTTCTCGAATTTTTCTCAGCCCTCAGTGTGGCCCTGATCGCCATCTATTGCGGTTTTTATCTTCTGGGTGAATTACCGTTTTCTGTGCCAGAGCATCTGACCCTGACCACGGCCTTTTTCGTACTGGCCCTAAGCCCCGAAGTCTATGCCCCGATGCGCCGCTTAGCCGCCGCCTATCATGACCAGCAAACCGCCATTGCCAGTGCCCAAAGGCTTATGGGGCTGAAAATTACACCTGAAGGCCCGGCCATGCCCGCCCCAAAACAGGCACCGGTCATTTTTTATAGTAATGTCGTCTGCACTTTTCCCGATGATCCCAACCTGCTTATCGGGCCAGTCAGCTTCACGGCACGGGCCGGTCATGTCATCGCCCTCAAAGGGCCTACCGGTTCGGGGAAAACCACGCTTTTGCGCCTGCTGCTTGGATATGGCCACGTTTTGTCCGGTGAGATTTTGATAGACGGCGAACCGCTCGGGGATATGCGGGCGGGCCTCGGATGGGTGTCGCAAAATCCACCGATTCTGGCCGGTTCCCTTAGGGACAATCTGACGCTTGCCAATCCTGACGCCAGTTCCGAACAGTTAGACAAGGCTATTCTGGACTTTGGGCTGACGCCCGTGATCGACAGCCGGGATCAGGCCCTGTTGAGCGCACTCAATGAACGCGGTTCCGGCCTGTCCGGCGGCGAGCGGCGCAGAATAGGTATGGCCCGCGCCATGCTCAAAGACCCGCCCCTATTGCTGCTGGATGAACCAACAGCCGATCTGGATTCGGACGCCGAAGCCGATTTGATGCGACGCCTGCCCGACCTTTTCAAAGGCCGGACGGTCATCTTT
>JBAWDM010000092.1:0-10460 GCA_049590735.1 Asticcacaulis sp.
CCGTTTGCCCTGACAGAAAATCGCCCGCCACGACAATATGCACACCCTGACTGGGGGATAAAATCGGTTTTGAGTCCGGCTGATCCAATGTGCGGATCGCATCGGCGAAAATGCCTGTGGCATTGATGATGATATGGCCGCGCACCGTGTGTTCCACGCCCGTTTCGGCGTCCTTAAAACGCACGCCTGTGATCTGGCCTGCCGACTTGATCAGGCCTGTGACTGGTGCGGCATTGAGCGACGTGCCGCCCGCGTCTTCAAAACTGCGCATCAGAGTAATGGCCAGCCGGCTGTCGTCAAACTGGCCGTCATAATAGAGTATGCCGCCTTTAAGCCCCTTGGTTTTCAGGGTTGGCACGGCCGCCACAGCCTCTTTTCGGCCAAGAAAACGGCTATTATGCAGGCCCAGATTGCCGGCGAGAAAATCATAGGCCTTCAGGCCCAGCCCGTAAAAAGGTAGCCGCCACCAGCTATAGGTGGCAATCAGAAATCCCAGATCATGCACCAGATGCGGCGCATTGCGTTTCAGCAAACCGCGCTCATGCAGGGATTCCTGCACCAGATGAATATGGCCCTGCGCCAGATAGCGCACACCGCCATGCACCAGCTTGGTGGAGCGACTGCTGGTGCCCTTGGCATAGTCGTGCGCCTCCAGCAAAAGCGTCTTATAGCCGCGTGTCGCCGCCTCAAGCGCGCTGGCCAGACCCGAAGCCCCGCCGCCAATGATAATGACGTCCCATTGTCTGTCTTCGGTCGTTGCTTGAATATGTTTAACGCGGGGATCGGTCATCAGCTGTCCACCCAGTTCGCGCTGCGGCTGACGGCCTTGCGCCAGGTCTTCATGCGTGAGGTGCGTTCATCACGGCTCATGGTCGGTGTAAAGGTCTGATCGACCTGCCATTGCGCCACCAACTCATCACTGGATTGCCAAAAACCGACCGCCAGACCGGCCAGATAGGCGGCACCTAAGGCTGTGGTTTCGGTGATTTTCGGCCGCACAACCGGCACACCTAAGATGTCGGCCTGAAACTGCATCATCAGATTATTACGGCTGGCGCCACCATCAACGCGTAATTCTGTCAGGGTCACGCCGGAATCCAATTGCATAGCCAGAAGCACTTCGGCAGACTGAAAGGCAATGGCTTCTAAGGCCGCGCGGGCAATATGCGCCTTCGTGGTGCCGCGCGAAAGGCCGATCATCAGGCCGCGCGCATAGGAATCCCAGTGCGGCGCACCCAAGCCCACAAAGGCCGGCACCAGTGTCACCCCACCATTATCCGGCACAGACGCCGCCAAAGGCTCAACAGCGTCAGATGTGTCAATCATCCCCAGGCCGTCCCGCAACCATTGTATAAGGGCCCCTGCAATAAAGACCGAGCCTTCCAGCGCATAGGTGACCTGCCCGTCCCTTTGCCAGGCCAGTGTGGTGAGCAACTGGTTGCGGCTGGGCACAGCCTCAGGCCCGGTATTCATCAGCATGAAACAGCCCGTGCCATAGGTGTTTTTGGCCATGCCGCGCTCAAGACAAACCTGCCCGAAGGTAGCGGCCTGTTGATCACCCGCCATGCCCGCAATGGCGATGGGGGCCCCAAAAACACTATCCTTCGTGTGGCCATAGATGTCGCTATTGCCCCTGACCTGCGGCAACAGACTCGCCGGAATATCGAGCAGCTCCAAAAGCTCCTTATCCCATGCACCGGTATGGATGTTGTACAAAAGCGTGCGGCTGGCATTGCTGGCGTCCGTGATATGCAGCGCCCCGCCTGTCAGATTCCACACCAGCCAGCTATCGACCGTGCCAAAGGCCAGTTCGCCTTTTTCGGCTCTGGCGCGCACGCCTTTGACATGATCCAGCAGCCATCTGATCTTGGTGCCGCTGAAATAGGCATCAAGGCGTAAACCCGTCTTTTGCGTGAAAACCGCTTCATGGCCCGCCGCGCGTAGGTCATCACACATGCCGGCTGTGCGACGATCCTGCCAGACCAGAGCCGCATGGATGGGCTGGCCCGTCTGACGGTCCCAGATGATCGTCGTTTCGCGCTGATTGGTGATACCAATGGCCGCGATATCACCCGCCGTCAGGCCTGCACCCGTTAACGCCTCACGCGCCACATCCCGCTGGGTTTGCCAGATTTCCAGCGCGTCATGTTCGACCCAACCGGCCTTGGGGAAACTCTGGCTGATCGGCTTTTGCGCCAGACGGATGATCCGGCCCGCCTGATCAAACACGATGGCCCGACTGGAGGTCGTGCCCTGATCCAGCGCCAGAATATAGTGCGGCATAGTGGCCCCTGTGTCGGTTATATCTTTGGGCTAACTATGCCCACCACATCGCCACACGCCAAGCGATTAAGCGGCCCGATATGCGCTTTTTATCCGTTAAATCGCCAAATAGGTCTGGCCTCAGCGCGCAGATGCTTCTATGGTTTAATCTATATTGAACAAAAAGCGTCATTTTCAATCAACGCTCTGAGGAAACCGTCATGTCGAACCGTCGCGATTTCATGTCTTTGGGGGCCGCCATGGCTGTGATATGCGCCAGTGGCGGGGGCTCCGTCAACGCGCAGACCCCTAAGACAAAAGACAGAGCCGGGTTTTTTCAGGACATCTGGCCCGGCAATCCGCCGGGCGGCGGGAAAGTCACGGCGGCCGAGGAGGTAATCCTGCGTAACCCCAAGGGCGGCAATCCGGACGACACAGCGTTTTTGCATGTCCGCAAACCGTGGCTAGTGGTGCGCAAGCCCGCAAAACCCAATGGCGCGGCCATGCTGATTATGCCCGGCGGCGGTTATGTCCGCGTGGCCGTCTCAAAAGCGGGCGGCGACATAGATGCCTGGCTGGCCTCAGAAGGCATTACCACCTTTACCATGGACTACAGGCTACCGGCGGACGGTTGGGCAGCGGGGCCGGATGTCGCCTTACAGGACGCACAGCGCGCCATACGCATCATCCGCGCCCGCAGTGCCGAACTGGGTATTGATCCTGAGCGCATCGGCGTGATCGGCTTTTCAGCCGGCGGGCATGTGGCGGGATTACTGGCGACCCGATGGGCAGAAAAATCCTATGCCCCCATAGATGCGATCGACCAACAGTCGGCACGTCCGGCCGTTGTGGCCATGATGTATCCGGTCGTCACCATGATGGCCCCCTATGCGCATGGCGGATCGCTGAAAGAATTGCTGGGCAGCGCCCCAAGCGACGCGGCGCGTCAGGCCTCGTCGGTGGAACGGCACGTCACAGCCGATACGCCGCCGACCTTTGTGGGCGGCACAACTGACGATCCGGTCGTGCCCATGCAAAATGCCATTCTGATGTTTGAGGCCTTAAAAGCGGCCAAAATCCCCTCGGAACTGCACCTGTATGAAGGCGCCACGCATGGCTTTCCCCTGCATAATTCTAAGGGCGACCTGATGCCGTGGGCCGCGCCCACCCTAAGCTTTTTGCGCCGTCACGGTCTGGATGCCGCAAAGTCTTAAACGCCTGAACCAAGGAGCCGTCATGTTTACGAAACGTCATATTCCCGGCACGCTTTTGGCCGGCCTGCTGCTCACAGCCAGCCTGAGCTTCGGCCCACAGGCCATGGCGGATACGGCTCTGGCCCCTGTGCGGGTTATTCTGGTGGGTGATTCCACCATGACCAACAAAAGCGGCTATGGTCTGGGCTTTTGCGCACAGTTTCGCCCCGAAGTCACCTGCGTCAATGCGGCGCGTGGCGGGCGCAGCTCCAAAAGCTATCGCGTCGAAGGCCTGTGGGATGCGGTCATGAAACAGGTGGCCGATGGCAAGGCCTATCAGGCCACCTATGTGCTGATCCAGTTCGGTCATAATGACGGCTCGCCCAAGCCCGAACGCCATACCAGTCTGGAAACCGAATTTCCGGTCAATATGCGCGGCTATGTGCGCGATACGATAAAAGCAGGCGGGGTGCCGGTTCTGGTGACACCGATCACCCAGCGTCATTTCCGCAACGGCAGACTCCTGCCAGACCTTCTGCCTTGGGCCGTAGCGACACGTCTGGTGGCGGCCAGTGAGCACACCGCCCTGATTGATCTCAATGCCGAAAGTCAGCGTGCCATTCAAGCCATGGGTCTGGCTGAGGCCAATACGCTGGCCGGACAGCCCATTCCGCAAAATGTGCTGGAAACGCAGGAGTCTGGCACGTCCGTGCCTGCCGTCTTTACCGATGCGTCACAAGGCAGCAGTGAGGTGACACAGGCCTTTGACTATACCCATACCGGCCCCAAGGGTTCGGCCTATTTCGGTAAGATGGTGGCGAAACTGCTTATTCAGGCCGAGCCGAAACTGACGCCCTATCTGAAGCCATAGTGTCGGTCATGGCGGCGAATCCCGTTATTTCGCACTTGCGTGACAATACACGGCCACGCTAACACTAACGCATGAATGTTCTGATTATCGACCCGGATAAGACGCGCGCGGCGCTGGTGGCCGAAGGTATCCGTGCGGATCATGAGGATCAGGACATCATCATCCGCGAAGGCCCGCATTTTGAACTCAGAATGCTGCGAGATTTTGATCCGGACATGGTGATCATTGCCTGCGAAAGTCCTGACCGCGATATGCTGGAGGCCCTGCAGGTCGCCAATGAACAGGTGCCGCGTCCGGTCGTCATGTTTGTCGACCGTTCCGATGCCAATGCCACCGCCATGGCGCTTGAGGCCGGCGTCGCCGCCTATATTGTCGATGGCTATAACCCGAAACGCATGTCGTCCATCCTGACCGTGGCTGCCCAGCGCTTTGCCATGACACAAAACCTGCGCAAGGACCGCGATAAGCTCAAGGCCGATCTGGCGGCACGCAAGGTCATTGACCGCGCCAAGGGCGTGCTCATGGAATCCCGGAAATTGTCCGAAGACGAAGCCTATAAGGCCTTACGCAAACACGCCATGGATACGGGGCGTCCTATACATGCTGTGGCAGCCGATATACTGGCCGTTAGTGGCCTATTGAAAACGGGTGAGCCGTCATGACAACCGATGTGAAAATCGCCTATAGCCCTTTAAATGACGCCGCCCTTGTGCTGGTGGCGCAAGCGCTGGGATTTTACAGCAGCGAAGGCCTGAGCGTCACCTTAAGCCGCGAAGCCAACTGGTCGAATATCCGCGACAAGCTGGCTTACGGCCTGATTGATGCCGCCCATATTCTGGCACCCATGCCTTTTGCGGCCGCCCTGGGCCTTGGCCCATCCATGGGTCGCATCATTGCGCCAATGGCCTTAGGGGCCAATGGCAATTCCGTGTTGGTATCGGCGGCCTTAAAGATGCGTCTCGCAGATGCCGGCAATCTCGATAAAACCCTTATGGGCAGTGCGCGTCTGCTGGCGCGTGAGGTCGAACGCAGGCGCAAGTCCGGCGAAGGCCGTCTGGTCTTTGGGGTGCCCTTTACCTGGTCACCGCACCATTTTTTGCTGCGTCATTGGGTGTCTTCGGCAGGTCTTGATCCGGAACGTCAGATCGGCTGGGTGGTTGTGCCGCCATCGCGCATGGCCGACATGATCAAGGACGGGGTGATTGACGGTTTTTGCTCCGGTTCACCCTGGCCGCAGACGGCGCAACTTATGGGACGCGGTGAGGTTTTGTTTTCCGATCCAGATTACTGGAGCCTGAAACCCGAAAAGGTCTTAGGTGTGCGCGCTGTCTGGGCCGAAGAAAATCCAGAAGCGGCCCTTCATCTTAACCGCGCCCTGATGCGGGCCGCTCTGTGGGCGTCTGATCCGGCCCATAAGGCCGATCTGGTGCGTATTCTGGCTCGGCAGGACTTTGTCAACGCCCCCGAAGCGGCCATTGAGATGGCGTTGGGGGATGGCGGCAGCGGGCTTATGCTGGCGCCCGACATCGCCACCTTCCCGTGGATCAGCCACGCCAAATGGTTTTTAGGACAACTGGTCAGATGGGGACACGTATCAGGCGATCATGATTTTGACGCGCTGGCGCGGCGCATTTATCGTCCGGACATGTGGCGCGACGCGGCAATCTCGCTGGGGCTGAATGCCCCTTTGGAGGATGAAAAAACCGAAGGCGGACAGGATGAAGGCTGGGAGGTTAAGGCAAAACCCGCCCCTATTGTCATGCCGGACAATCAATTTTTCGACGGCGGCATATTTCGCTGTGGCTGAGGTGATCACAAACATGTGATTTCATTTGTTACAAGATGCGCCTCACGTCATCTAAGCCCACAAATGCAATCCAGAGGGCCAGATACGCGTTTTTTCGTGATAAATATGCAGCAATGATATTTTGCATTGCAACATACGCGGTCCGCCACCGGGTTAGGGTTTGACGAAAACCCATTTGCCGATAAGTTCAGGTCAACACCATCAATGAAGATGGTCGCTTCTGAGCCTGTTGTGCCAATGATGGCCGCAGCAGACTTGCTAAAAAGACAATGACGTCTCAAAACTGTTGCCTCAGGGCGGCGGGTTTGGGACGTTTTTTTTGCTCAAAATCACGCCGAAAGGTATCACATGATTTCCAAAGAGTTCCTGAAGTCCGGACATACACCCACACTGTTTTCCGCCTTCCTGTATTTTGACATGAGTTTCATGGTCTGGGTCTTGTTGGGCGCGCTTGGTGTGCAGATTGCCGCATCCTTAGGCCTGACGCCTGCCGAAAAAGGGCTGATGGTGGCCGTTCCCATTCTGGCGGGTGCTGTCTTGCGGGTCGTCAATGGCGTGCTGGTTGATAATATCGGCCCGAAAAAAACCGGCATGATCAGCCAGTTGATTGTCATTACCGGCCTGCTTTCCGCCTGGCTGATGCATATCAATTCCTATCACGGCGTGCTGGCGCTGGGCGTGGTTCTGGGTGTGGCCGGTGCCTCCTTTGCGGTGGCTCTGCCACTGGCTTCACGCTGGTATCCGCCGAAATATCAGGGTATTGCGCTGGGTATTGCCGGTGCCGGGAATTCCGGTACGGTCTTTGCGTCCCTGTTTGCGCCGACACTGGCCAATATGTATGGCTGGACGACCGTGTTCGGCCTGACTGCCATTCCGCTGATCATCACCTTTGTGATCTATATGGTGCTGGCCAAGGATTCTCCCGATCAGCCGCCGGCCAAAAAAGCCTCGGAATATGCGACGATTTTCAAGCAGGTCGATGCCTGGTGGTTCATGCTGTTTTACGGCGTCAGCTTTGGCGGCTTTGTCGGGCTATCGTCGTCACTCAACATCTATTTCAACAGCCAATATGGTTTGTCGCCTGTCATTGCCGGTTTCTGCACGGCGGCCTGCGTTTTTGCCGGATCCTTAGTGCGCCCCATAGGCGGCGGGCTGGCTGACCGGATGGGCGGTATTCGCACCCTGTCCATCATGTATTCCATCGCCGCCATTGGTCTGGTGATTATGAGCTTTGCCGTGCCTAACTTCATTATCGCCATGGCCGTTATCATCACTGCCATGTCAGCGCTGGGCATGGCCAATGGCGCGGTCTTCCAACTTGTGCCACAGCGTTTTCGCCATGAAATCGGCATTATGACGGGTTTAGTGGGTATGTTTGGCGGCGTCGGTGGTTTCTATCTCGCAGCAAGTTTAGGCCTGTCCAAGCAACTGACCGGCAGCTATCAGACAGGTCTGATCGGCTTTGCCTGTCTGGCAGTTGTGGCTCTGGTTGGCCTGAGCGTGGTCAAGAAGCGCTGGCGCACCACCTGGCACGCCTTTGGGGTGGTGGATGCGAAAATCTGATTTTATCTCCTCCCCTGATTTATCGGGTGAGGTGGCAGCGCGAAGCCTGAAGGGCTGGTGTCGCTGACGTAGGGGGCAATCTAGCCTACTAAGAGGCCCCCTCCGTCTCGACGCGCTACGCTTGCTCGACACCTCCCCCGCTTCGCAAGGGAGGAGGGGTTTTATCGCGGCGCACAAAATTTTGTTGAGCGATAGTTTTCGTTTGACAAGTTTCCGTTTTCTAATAGCTTTCTAAGTCTGATCACAGTTGATCAACCTCATTCGCGCGGCATAAACCAATGACGGTTTTTGCAGCGCACCATCGGACAATGGAGTCCCGAACCAGCTTTCTCAGCTTATGAGAAGGCACGGTTCGGGGCTCTTTTTTTTGCTTTTAAGGGTTCATCATGACCACATCAAAAGAGCGCATCGCCAAAGAACATATAGTCGTCATTGGCGCCGGCATGGCCGGTGGCCGCATCGTCGAAGAAATCCTCAAACGCGACGAGTCGAAATTCGACATCTCCATCATCGGCTCTGAAGCCTGCGACACTTATGATCGCATCCAGCTGTCGCCCGTTCTGGCCGGTGAAAAATCGTTCGTAGATATCGTGACCCATTCGCAGGCCTGGTACGAACAAAACGGCGTCAAAACCCATCTGGGTTATTGGGTGCAAGCCATCGACACCACGGCCAAAACCGTTGAGCTGCATGACGGCCAGCGCATCCCTTACGACAAGCTGATCCTCTCCATGGGCTCCGACCCGATCCGCCTGCCCCTGCCCGGTTCTGATCTGCAAGGCGTGGTGGCTTTTCGCGACTTACAGGATGTCAGTCTGATGCAAAAAGCCGCCGAAGCCGGTGGCGAAGCCATTGTGATTGGCGGCGGATTACTGGGTCTTGAGGCCGCCTACGGACTGGCCAAACGCGGCATGAAATCGACCGTCATCCATCTGGTGGATGTGTTGATGGAGCGCCAGCTGGATGAGGCGGCGGGGCGTCTGCTGGAAAAGGCCCTGCTCGATCGCGGCGTCATTTCGGTGCTCAATGCGCAGTCCGAGGCCATTCTGGGTGAAACCCATGTTGAGGGCCTGAAACTCAAAGACGGGCGTGTCATCCCCGCCTCGCTTCTGGTCATGGCGGTGGGTATCCGCCCGCATGTCGAGCCCGCCAAATCGTCGGGTCTGGTGGTCGAACGCGGCATTGTGGTTGATGACCAGATGCGCACCTCTGACCCGTCCGTCTTTGCCGTGGGTGAATGCGCCCAGCACCGCGGCCAGTGTTATGGTCTGGTTGCGCCCATCTGGGATATGTGCCGCACACTGGCGGATGTGCTGACGGAAAAGAATGTCAATGCGGCCTATGCTGGTTCGCAAATGGCCACCCGCCTGAAGGTGTCCGGGGTTGACCTGTTCTCGGCGGGTCAGTTTGGCGGCGGCGAAGGGTGCGAAGACATTGTCTTCCGCGATCCGGCGCGTGGCGTCTATAAGCGCATTGTCATCAAGGATGACCAGTTGGTTGGCACGGTTCTGTTCGGCGAAGCGACCGATGGCGGCTGGTATTTTGACCTGATGAAAAAGGGCGAACCCATTGCCAATATTCGCGATACTTTGATCTTCGGTCAGGCCGTTACCAGCGCGCTGGCCGGTCGGGACCCTTCTGACGCTGTTGCAGCATGGCCCGACGACACCGAAGTGTGCGGCTGCAATGGCGTATCCAAGGGCCAGGTGGTTGCGGCGATTGCTGGCGGGGCGGATGGCCTCGATAAGGTACGCGGCTGCACCAAGGCGTCAGCCTCATGCGGGTCCTGTACGGGCCTTGTCGAAAGCCTGTTGAAATGCACGCTGGGGGCCGATTTCAAAACGCAAACAGGGCCAAAGCCGATGTGCAAATGCACCGATCACGGCCATGCGGCGGTTCGTGCCGCCATTGTGGACATGGAACTGATGACCATTCCCGATGTGATGCAGGCGATGAAATGGACGACGCCCGATGGCTGTTCAAGCTGTCGTCCGGCGCTCAACTATTATCTGTTGTGCGCCTGGCCGCGCGCCTATCACGACGATCCGCGCTCGCGCTTTGTCAATGAACGCAACCACGCCAATATCCAGAAGGACGGCACCTATAGTGTGGTGCCGCGCATGTGGGGCGGCGTGACCTCGGCCAAGGAATTGCGCGCCATTGCCGATGTCTGCGACAAGTTCGATGTGCCGATGGTCAAGGTGACAGGGGGCCAGAGGCTTGATCTGTTCGGCATCAAAAAACAGGATTTGCCGGCCGTCTGGGCCGATCTCAACGCCGCCGGCATGGTGTCGGGTCACGCCTATGCCAAGGCGTTGCGTACCGTCAAAACCTGCGTGGGTTCGGAATGGTGCCGCTTTGGGACGCAGGATTCGACGGGGTTGGGCATCAAGCTCGAACAGGCGACCTGGGGCAGTTACATGCCGCATAAATTCAAGATGGCGGTGTCGGGTTGTCCGCGTAACTGCGCCGAAGCGACCATCAAGGATATCGGTGTCATCTGCGTCGATAGCGGCTATGAGATTCAGGTTGGCGGCAATGGCGGCATCCATCTGCGCGGCACGGAATTGCTGACCAAGGTGGCAACCGAAGACGAGGCGCTGGAATGGTCGATGGCCTTCGTGCAGCTCTATCGCGAAGACGCCTGGTATCTGGAACGCACCGCGCCGTGGATCGAACGTGTGGGTCTTCAGTACGTCAAAGATCGTTTGATTGAGCAAGCCATGCGCAGCGCTCTGGTGGCGCGTTTCTTAGAAAGTCAGGC
>JBAWDM010000093.1:0-3193 GCA_049590735.1 Asticcacaulis sp.
GATTGCCGATAATGCGTGCCTGATCCTGCCGATCCATTCTGAGCTGGATATTGCCCGCGAAGCGGCCGCCGGCTCCGGCAAGATTGGCACCACGGGCCGTGGCATTGGCCCCGCCTATGAGGACAAGGTGGGCCGCCGCGCTATCCGTGTGGCTGATCTGGCTGATCTCGATGCGCTTGAGGGTAAGATTGATCGTCTTTTGGCCCACCATAATGCCCTGCGTAGTGGCCTTGGCCTGCCTGAAGTCGATGTGGCGGGTTTGACCGCCAAATTAAAAGAGATCGCGCCGCGTTTGCTGCCCTTCATGCAGCCCGTCTGGTATGTGCTGGACAAGGCGAAACACGAAGGCAAGCGCATCCTGTTTGAAGGGGCGCAAGGGGCGCTTCTGGATATCGACCACGGCACCTATCCGTTTGTCACCTCATCCAACACGGTCGCCGGTCAGGCCGCCGCCGGTTCCGGCATGGGCCCCAAGAGCGTGGGCTATGTGCTGGGCATCCTTAAGGCCTATACGACCCGCGTGGGTTCCGGCCCGTTCCCCACTGAACTGTTTGATGAGATTGGCGAAGGCATCGCCGCACGTGGTCATGAATTTGGCACGGTGACGGGGCGGGCGCGTCGCGTTGGCTGGCTGGATGCCGTTCTGGCGCGTCAGTCCATTGCGATTAACGGCATTGACGGCATTGCGCTCACCAAGCTGGACATTCTGGACGGGATTGAGGTGATCAAGGTTTGTGTCGGCTATAAGGTCGGCGACAAGGTGCTGGATTATCTGCCGGCCAGCTTTAAGGACCAGCAGGGCATTGAGCCCATCTATGAAGAGATGGAAGGCTGGACGGACAGCACGCAGGGCGCGCGGTCGTGGAAAGACCTGCCGGGTAATGCCGTGAAATATGTCCGCCGTATCGAAGAATTGATCGGCGCACCGGTGGCCTTGTTGTCGACCTCGCCTGAGCGTGAGGATACGATCCTGATGCGCGATCCATTTCAGGATTAAGGCCGGGTCAGGATTAAGGCCGGGTCAGGACTAAGGGCGGGTCAGGACTAAGGGCGGCAATGGTCTTTAAAAAGAACGATCCTCAGATCGTTGCGAGGCGGGGCTTTGCGGCAAAATAAAGTTTTGCTTAAGCATGTTTGCTAACCTTAGTTTTATGACAATCGGTTAAATTACGTCCATATTCGTTCAATGGACTCATCATGTTTTCGCTTGATCCAAAGCTTGTTGCTAAGCTGAAGCCGCATTTGCAGCGCATATTGGTGATTGAAAGCAATCCCGCCTATGCGCGCATCCTGATGGATATGCTGCGCGTGCTGGGCGCCGGTGAGGTGCGCGTAGAGACGACTGATGAACGCGCCGAAGTTCTTTTTGATACCTTTGATCCGCAAATTCTGTTTTGTGATCTGAAAGGCAAGGCGATTGACGGTGAGAAACTGGTCGCCATCTTACGCCGCACCGAACTACCGTGCCGTAAAATTCCGGTCATCATGATGGCCTCAGATGATACGCCGGACACGCAAAAGGCCGCCCGCGATTGCGGCAGCGACGAAATCATGAAAAAGCCCTTTGCGTCGGGTGATCTGCTTAGCCGCTTGCAGCATGTTATAACCAAGTCACCGCCCTGGATCGAAGCGATCATGTATGTGGGGCCTGACCGCAGACGCTTTAATTCCGGCTCAGGCGAGGTCAAGCGCGCCCCGGAAAACATGTCCGATAATATGAAGCGCATCGAACAAAGTGTGCGTATCCTGCGGGCCGCCAGCGATCAGTTCGACATGGATCGCAAACAAGCCAAACGCGCCATCACCGCCCAACTGGAAGTGCTGGTGCCGGCCTGTAAAGCCATCACCCATCCGGATTTCAAAAGTGCCGTAGCCGAGGTTTTTCAAGCCTTCAAATCAAATACACTGTCGCCTACGACCTTAAAGCCGCCCGTGGCCGTTTTGTCGAAACTGTTTAAGCTGGACGAAGAGCCTAAAAAGACCGACGCGGCGGCGTAAAAAACGCGATCCGAAGACCGCGTTTTTCTGTGTCTTAAATTTTATGCCGGTACCGGGGTGGCCGCTTCATTGGCCGCCACCATGGCCTTTTGCAGTTTTTCAAAGGCGCGCACCTCGATCTGGCGCACCCGTTCGCGTGACACGCCAAAACGCTCAGCCAAATCTTCGAGCGTGGTCGGCGAATCCTGCAGCCGGCGGGCGGTCAGAATGGCCTTTTCGCGGTCATTCAGTTCGCCCATGGCGGTTTGCAAAAGATCCATGCGCTGACCATATTCCTGATTGTCAGCCAGCACGGTTTCCTGACTTTGCTGCTTGTCGTCCACCAGCCAGTCCTGCCATTCCGACTCACCTTCAGAGGCGCGCAAGGGCGCATTCAGCGAGGAGTCGGCCGAGGACATGCGGCGGTTCATATTGACCACATCTTCCTCAGACACGCCCAGCTTGGTGGCGATCTGTTCGACGTGATCGTGGTGCAAATCACCTTCTTCGAGGGCCGAGATTTCCGACTTCACCTTGCGCAGGTTGAAGAATAGCTTTTTCTGCGCGGCGGTCGTGCCCATCTTGACCAAAGACCATGAGCGCAGGACATATTCCTGTATCGAGGCCTTGATCCACCACATGGCATAGGTGGCCAGACGGAAGCCGCGATCGGGATCGAATTTCTTGACGGCCTGCATCAGGCCCACATTGCCTTCGCTGATGACTTCACCCACCGGCAGGCCATAGCCGCGATAACCCATGGCGATCTTGGCCACCAGACGCAGGTGCGAGGTGACAAGTTGGTGGGCCGCTTTGGGGTCCTGATGCTCGGCCCAGCGCTTGGCCAGCATGAATTCTTCGTCCTTAGCCAGCATCGGGAATTTGCGAATTTCCGACAGATAGCGGTTAAGGCCGCCATCCGGTGTCAGGGCTGGCAGGCTGGCGCCATCGCGGGTGGCGAGATTAGAAGACGACGTCAGGGCTATGGAACTGCTCATCTTAATATACTTTCAGCCAGAGATCTTAAAGCACAGATCAGGAAAGGAGGTCGTGTCAGGCCTATACCTGCGGCCTGTCCTGCGAGGGGGGACGCAGACAAGTGAGTATAATGCCCGACACCTGTGTCAAGATTTAGGTATGGTTTCGACAAATGGAAGGCCCTGCCGTCAAAATAATGCGATTTATTTGCGAGTTGGCATTAAATTATCCTCAGGGG
>JBAWDM010000094.1:0-12717 GCA_049590735.1 Asticcacaulis sp.
CGCTAATCTGATCCAAAAAGATCTGGGTCTGACCGGCACAGCCGATGGTGCTATTGATTTCAGCCAGACCGGGAAGGCCTTCCCCACGGCCCGCGCCAATCTGAAAATAACGAACTCCTCACGTGCCTCGGCGGCGGTCGTCTCCACGCCCGTGGACATGACGCTTGAGGCTCAGCTCAATCCTGACCGCAGTGCAAATAATAACTATGCCCATATTATCTTCCGTCAGGGGGCCAATGTCTTAGGACGGGCGCAACTGGCGCTTAGTCCGGCCACAAGCGGCGACTGGGTGGCCGATCTGACCACAGCGACCATCAGTGGCGGTGTGCGATATAATGGCCCTTCAGGCGTTCTGTTCTCCTTAAGCGGCCTGCCGCGCCAGCAGTTGTCCGGTGCCGTAGCCGTGGCCGCCGATGTGTCCGGCCGCCTCAATGCGCCCCGGCTCAATGGGGTGATCAAGGCCAGCAGCCTCACCTATGATAACGAAGTGCTCGGCACGCGCATTTCCGCCATTTCTCTGGACGGCCGCTTTACCAATGACCGTCTGGAACTCAATCAGTTTAACGGCCGCGCCGGTGACGGCACGATCAAGGGCAAGGGCTGGATCAGTCTGGCGGCCGCGCAGGGCTTTCCCATGATGGTGCATGTTGAAATGAACAATGCCCGTCTGGCCCGCAGTGATGCCATCAATTCCACCGTCTCCGGCACACTGGATATCACCAATACAGAGGCCGATGGCGGCCTGATTTCCGGTGATCTGAACCTGCCACAACTCAGATATGCCATTGTCAAACAAAATGCCTCAGAGATTGCCGTGCTGGATGGCGTCCACCGCAAGGGTGAAGACCTGACCGAAGCCGCCGCCGGAACCCTGCCCGCCTTCTGGAAGCTGGACATCAAGGCGCGGGCCGACAATCAGATATTCGTCTCCGGCATGGGGCTGGAATCGGAATGGTCGATGCGCCTGCGGGTGACGGGCACGACCCGCGATCCCCGCATTGTCGGCAATATGAAGGTTTTGCGCGGCACCTATAGCTTTGCCGGCCGCGCCTTTGCCCTCGATAGCGGCACGATTACCTTTGACGGCGGGCCGGTAGCTGATCCTGAAATTCGCCTGACCGCCAGCGCGGACGTGCAGGATATCAAGGGTACAATCACCGTCAGTGGCTCGGCGCAAAGGCCGGACATTGCCTTTTCCTCGACGCCCTCCCTGCCGCAGGATGAGATCCTGTCACGCATGCTATTCGGCGAAAGCATGGCCAATATTTCCGCAACCGAAGCCCTGCAACTGGCCTCAGCGGTCAACGGATTAAATGGCGGCACAGACTATCTCAATCCTCTGGGGGCTTTGCGCGCCGCCACGGGTATTGACCGTCTGCGGGTCGTGGGCGCGGACACCGCAACAGGCCGCGGCACATCTCTGGCAGCCGGTAAATATCTGACCAATAATGTCTATGTGGAGATTGTGACCGACACCAAGGGCTTTATGGCCACCCAGCTTGAAATCGCCCTGTCACGCTCGCTCAGCCTATTGTCACAAACCGGAAACGCCGGCACATCCGCCAGCGTACGCTACTCAAAGGACTACTAAATAGGCGCCTAAATACGCGCCGACGACCGAAACAGGCGGCGACCATAGCGTTTGTCGCCGCGCTCAGCATGTTACATTAGGTTTGTTCGCGCGCCGCCAGCCTATAAAGCGTGCGACCGTAACGGTTGTCGCCGCGCTCACCGGGCATCACACACAAATCTATCACCGCCCAAACCAAAACAAGCACAGCCACAAAATCAAAAAAGCCCGTCGGACGCGGCCACACCATAGCTAAAGCCAGCAGAATCACCGCTGCCCACCAGCCGGAACGGCCACGATCATGCAATCGCTTGGAAAGTACACAGGCCCCGCAATAAAAAAATACCGGATAGACGACCCAGCTGACAAACAAAAGCGGGCCACTCAGAGTCGATTCAAAGATAGCCAGCAAAAACAACAGAACACAGGCCGCAATAATTGACGGCATCTGGCCCGCACGTCCGGTCGACGAAAAAAACAATTCGCTCCAATCAATCTTCGGATACATGCTTGCTCCCTTAAACGCGCGCCTGTCTGCCTTTATAGCATAGTCAGGCTTCGCAAAAGGTGAAATCCCCTTATTTGGTCAGTCTGATCTTCTTAATGGACTTCATAATCCCGCCCAGGGCACCGTTAAGCTGGGTTGAGCTGCTCAGATTGTAATAATACTCATCGCTCGATGCGCACTTTTTCAACAGGGACGAGTCACCGATTTCCAGCCCGACCGTAAAGATGGTGATGCCCAGCGCCTTCGCATTTTCACACGCTAAGGCCGTGCGCGCATCAATCTGAGACTGGTTGGTCGTCCAGCGGTTTTGTGTATTGGCGCCATCGGTCAGGATGATCATATATTTATTGACCGTCTTATCTGTAAAGGCGGCGCCCGTGGTAAAGGGCGCGGTCGGCGACAGGACTTCCATGCCCCACTGAATGCCAATGGTGACATTGGTATTACCGGCAGGCTTCATCCCGGCGGCATAGTCACGCACGCCCTTGATATCGGTCGTCAGATCCTTGATCGGCAACAAGGAATTGGTGGCGCATTTTGCCGCCGGATACAGTGTGTTCGGGTTTGAAATCACCGGCGCATCGGACGTGACATCATAGCCGACCGAGCTGTCCTTATAGCGGTCAATCACGCAGCCCGACCAGTTGTCCGTACCGACACCCAACAAATCATCATTGGCAGTGATGGTGTCATTGTCCTTCACCACAACGGTTGAATGGCTATTATATCCCCCCGCCGAGACCGTGGAGTAGGAGATGTTGCCGTAATAGCGTGAATAGCCATTGGGCGTATTATAATAGGCCGCATAGGTATAATACCCACCATCCGTATCGGTGCTTGAGAGGGTCATGCTGCCGTTCTGAACCCGGTAGGTGTCAATGCGATAGACAATATAATAGTAGTTGTAGGTATTATTATAATACCGGTAAGTCTGGTTCGACTTAAAATAGGATGTCGACATAACCGCATAATAGCTTCTGCCATTGCTACTATAGCTGCGGGTCGACGTAATCTGGTTGTCCGCGCAGCTTGAATTGCCATTGCACATCGAGCTGTAAGTGCCGACAACCGAACTGCATTGGGCCGCCGACAGGCCCGTACAGGTATAGACCGGCGTATTAGACGTAAAGCTGCCGGCATAGTCACTCATGCCACTGACATTATCTAGCGCCACCTGAGTATCAAAAGGCACGAGAGCCACCTTGGTTCTGCCCGTATTATTGCCATTAGAATCCAGCAAAGAATTCAGCGTATTGGTCAGACTGGTTTTCAACGCCGTCATCTTATTGTTCTGCGCCATCGAGCCCGTATTATCGAGGACAAAAGCAATTTCCGCCGAATTCAGGCTGATACCGGCATTGGCAACAACACTAATATTCATCGTCGAAAGGCCCGCCAGTCCTAATATATAGGTCTTAACCTGCGCAGAGGCCGCATAGCTCATGATCTGAACATTATCGACCACCTTGGTGGTCAATTGCCCCAGGGGCACAGACTTGAGGCTGCCCGTTGTCAGATTGGCGGCAAAAGCCTTATTGGCACTGATTTTTTGCGCCTCAAAATTACCGGCAGAGTTCAGAGCGGCAGCCAGAGCGGCCTCGTCTGCAGCATCCTGCAAATGGCCTTTGACAGTGACCACATTGGCGAAATCAATACCACCACCCACAGCCAGAGTCAGGGGCAGGATAATTAAGGCTGTAATGATCGCGACATTTCCACGCGTTTGCGTTTTAAAATGCGACAGGAACCGGCCAAGGCGCTTCATTCGTTTTTACTCTTGAGAGAACAGAAGCGAATTTTTCGCCTGAAAATATTCCAAGCTCTCAGAATGCCAGACAGCCTTTAAAACTTTAAGAAATTACACAGTAAACAAAACATGAATACAATAAAAACAACTATAAATAGTAATATATAAACTTACATCCAAATAATAATTAAATTTTTAAATCTATATCGCGGCAAAGGTTTTCCATATCATCGGGCACAGGCGCCGATAAAGAAAAATCCCCTCTGCCATCCGGATGCGGAAAGGTTAAATGCAGGGCATGCAGCATCAAACGTTTCACTGTCTGCCCACCTATACTCAAGGCCCCGCCGTAGCGAATATCTCCGGCAATGGGTGAGCCCATCTGCGCCAGATGAACGCGGATCTGATGCATGCGCCCGGTATGCGGCATACACCGCACCAGGGCCGCCTCAGGGGAACGGCTGAGCACCTCAAAGTGCGTGACGGCCGCCTGAGCGTCCGGATGATCCGGTTTGCAAACCCTTGAATAGGCTTCACGGCCGATTTCTTCACGACGCAGGGCATAGTCCATAACGCCGGACGCGGGCAGATTGTCCGGATGGGTCACCACGCACAGATAGGTCTTGGCAAAGGCCCTGCGGATCATCGCCTTACCCAGATAGGAGGTCGCCGCAGGTGTTTTGGCCACAAGCAATATGCCCGATGTATCGCGGTCAAGCCTGTGGATCAGATTAGGCCGCTTGCCATTGGGTCGGGCAAAGCTCCACATCATGTCATCCAGATTATGACCACCGCCACGCCCGCCCTGCGACGACAGGCCGGACGGTTTATTAAAGCCCATAATGGCCGCATCTTCATAGACGATCATCGTGCGTACCCATGCCGCTTCTTCGGGTGTGATGGGTTTTGGCGCCTTACGCGGATTGGGGCTGATGGTGTCCTGTTGCGGACGACGACGACCCGTCATCAGGGCTTTGCGATGTTGCGGTGAGTGTTTGACCATGATCTAGGCCTTGGCCAATTGCGTGTGGTCTAACCACAAAAACCGTGCGGTCTGACACGTCCCAGCAATAAAAGACGCCACCACAATCGCCCAGATCAATCCGGAAATCCCCCAGCCCAGAGTCAGGCAAAACACAAAGCCAAGCGGCAGCATAATGGCTCCATAGGAAATATAATGCACGATGGTCGGAAACAAAACATCCTTACGCGCCCGCAAGGCCTGAGACGACACGACCTGCAAACCATCCGGCACAAAGAACAGGCACGACAACAAAAGCCCCGCCTGAACGGTCGGCAACAGCATCTGATCATCACTATACAGACGCGCTATGACACCGGAAAAAAGCAACACGCCCGCCACCACCGCCAGCATAAACAGGGCCGCAGACACAAAGCTTACCCTCCCCGTCCGCGCCAGCCCTTCGGCATCCCTCGCCCCATAGGCACGCCCGACCAGAACCGAACAGCCGACCGACAGACCCATCGGCACCATAAAGACCAGACTGGCAAAATTGAGAATGATAGCCCAGCTGGCCACCACCTGCTCACCTAAGCGTCCGGCAAACAAGGTCATCCCGGCAAAGGCGGAAATCTCGATAAAGTAAGAGGCCCCCGCGGCATAGCCGACATGGCGTTGCTCAACAGCACCTTCATGATCGGCGGGTTGCGCCCGCAAAAGCCCGTAAGGTTTGCAATCTTTTAGCGACAATACATAGATAAGCATGCCCGCAGACTGCAGGGTGCGCGCGATCAATGTGGCCGTAACGGCCCCCATGGCGCCATGAAAATGGATACCAAACAGGCTGACATGTCCCGGCACCAGAAGCAGCAAAAGAGCGATATTGACGGCATTGGCCGCCAGCGTCGCCATCATGGTGTCGCGTGTTCGCCCCAGCGCTTCCAGAAATTGCGTACAGACAATACTGGGCATAAATAGCGGCAGCGATATCGCAAACAGGATGATCGGCAAACGCGCCCCCTGCGCCATGGCGGGCGTCACGGCAAAATCCAGAAAGCCGACACCGGCCACCAGCAACAGGGTCATAAAGCTCACCCCCATCACCAGCGCATAGCCCATACCGCGCTGAAAAACCGCGCCGATGCGGTGGGTTTCACCTGAGCCCAGATAGTGCGATGTCTTGACCTGCACCCCCATCAGCAGACCCATACCGCTCATGGCCGGCACCCAGAACAAGGACTGCGCCATCATCAGAAAAGCCAATTGCGCCGAACTGTGATGCCCCACGACAATGGTGTCGATCAGCGCCATGAACATGATGCCGACACGGGTCACCACCTCCGGCCACGACAAATGCATCAGCGCGGCAAAGGCGGCCCTTGTTTTCGTATCCAGCATTCCCGTAAGCGTTTTCATGGGCCGCTCAATAGCCTTTATGGGGATCACATACAACGGCCACGGCGTGGAATAAAAAAAGCCCGGATGCGGCCATCCGGACTTTTTTAGCCTGTTGTCACAAAGGGCGCTTAAGCCGCTTTTTCCGACTTGATCTTGATGTCATGCAGGCGCTCTGCCACCAGAAACGACAGCTCCAGCGCCTGATCGGCATTGAGGCGCGGATCGCAATGGGTGTGATAACGATCACTCAGATCGTCCTCACTCAGGGCAAAGGCCCCGCCTGTACATTCCGTGACATTCTGGCCGGTCATTTCCAGGTGCATGCCGCCGGGGTGTACCCCTTCGGCATTGGCAATATCGACAAACGAACGCACCTCAGAGATGATGCGGTCAAACGGGCGCGTCTTATAGCCATTATTGGCCTTGACGACATTGCCGTGCATCGGATCAATCGACCAGACCACTGGTACGCCGTGCGCCCTGGTGGCGGCCATCAGTTTCGGCAGGCGATCGGCCACCTTATCCGAACCAAAACGCCCGATCAGGGTCAGGCGGCCGGGAACGGCTTCGGGGTTCAGCGTATCAATCAGGCGCAGCAGATCATCGGGCTCAAGCGTTGGCCCGGCCTTCACGCCGATCGGGTTCTTGATGCCCTTCATGTAGTTGACATGCGCGCCGTCAAGCTGACGCGTTCGCTCACCGATCCACAACATGTGCGCCGATGTGTCGTACCAGTCGCCGCTGGTAGAATCGACACGGGTCATGGCCTGCTCAAAATTCAGCAGCAAGGCCTCATGCGATGTAAAGAAATCGACCTGACGGATTTCCGGCTGGCGATCGGGCGTAATGCCGATGGCCGACATAAAGCTTAAGGTCTCGGAAATCTTGTCGGCCAGCGCGCGATACCGCTCACCCTGCGGGCTGCCCGACACAAAGCCCAGCGTCCACTTATGGATGTTATACAGATCGGCATAGCCGCCACTGGCGAAGGCGCGCAGCAGGTTCAGCGTGGCCGAGGACTGGTTATAGGCCTTGATCAGGCGTTGCGGATCGGGCAGACGCGACTCTTCGGTGAAATCCATGCCATTGATATTATCGCCGCGATAGCTTGGCAGGGTCACCCCATCAATGGTTTCAACCGCCGATGAGCGTGGCTTGCCGAACTGACCGGCGATACGGCCTACCTTGACGACCGGTTTACCGCCGGCAAAGGTCAGCACCACCGCCATTTGCAGGATCAGTCGAAACGTATCGCGGATATTGTCGGCCGAAAATTCCTTGAAGGATTCCGCGCAATCACCGCCTTGCAACAAGAAGGCCTCACCCTGAGCCACCTTACCCAGCGCTTCGGTCAGGCGGCGCGCCTCTCCGGCAAAGACCAGAGGCGGCAGATGCGACAATTCTGCTTCGACGGCATGGAGTGACTGCGTGTCCGGATAGTCGTTCGGCATATGCAGGGCTGGCTTTGAGCGCCAGTCATTCGGGGACCAAATCTTATTCATTGCACTATCTAATCTCAACATCCGGCTGAATTCAACGGGAAAACCATCGGCGCCACAAAGGCAGGATGTCTATATAAGCCAAAAACCGATATAGAAAAGGGCCTTAGACCTGTAAAACGCAGACAGGCCGGTTAATTACGCAGTCTCAAAGTCTCGGTCGCCGCCTTCATGGCCAAAATCGCTGTCATAACAGCAAAGGCCCCCAGCACATAAAACCACGCCCGCCACAGACCGTAACTGATCATGCAGATAATCAGATAGGCGGTTGCCTGCGCCATCAAATAGGGACGAAAGCGCGCCCCAAGACCCGTTTCCACAAAAGGCGCAGGTGCATCGTCAAGCGCACGCAAGTCTGTACCCGGACGTATCTCTTCAGGCCCATCATCCGCCTGCGCTCCCATAACCCAGAAAAGGCATAGCCATATGCCACCCACCAGCAACAAACCGGGAATGCCCAGCTCAAGCCAGGCCTGAAGCGACATATTATGTGGATGATTTGGGATAATCGGATCAAACTGGCGTGACGCCTCATAGCCCCAGCCCCAGAACGGTTTTTCCAAAGACCGCTCAACCGCAAAGCTCCAGATATCTATGCGGGCTGCCCATGACGGCAGGATGTCGGTCTTAAGGCGCTCTGCCATACCATTGCGCATCACTTGCCAGATCAGAGCCGGAAAGCCGACAATGCCAACAAAGGCCAGTATAGCCGCCACACGTTCCGGCGCAAATCCTTTGCGCAGCCACCTTTTTGGCCAGTATTTCGCGCAAACAAACACAATGGCCGATGCCGCCAGCCCCAGCAATTGCGCATTATTGTCACTGGTTACGGCTGCGGCCACCACGACTAACGCAATAATCAGGGCGGGCAACCACAGGCCGCGCATAACGCTATAAAGCGTCAAGGGCCATACCATCATCAGCAGAACCGTGTTGGTATTGGCCATGCCGACAATCAACATTCTGTCTCGACTATGAAAGTAAGCAGCACTTAAGGCCCGTCGAATACCAAACTGGCTGATCGCCTCTATAAACTGGATGGCGCACAATACCATCATGACCACAACAAACCACTGAAAGACGCGTAAGGCCCGCGCGTCATCCAGCCCTCTTGCCGTGAAAATCACCGCCCAGCAGGTCACCCACAGACAGATGGGGGCCACAAAATAAAAATGGGATTTAGCGCTGGCCTCCGCCAAAGAGGCACCGGCGCGCAGCATGTCGGCGAAATCCGAACGCAAGACCGCCATCAGCAGTAAAACACCTGTCAAAACCGTAAAAGGCGCAAAGCGTTTCCAGTCTCTCAAAGAGCCGATACAGGCCAGCCCCATCAGGAAAATCAGGGACGGCAGGCCTGTGGCCGTCACATAGGCCCACAGCGCAAAACACGTCAGGGTAAACAGGAAAAACCACGTCAAATAGCCTGCACGAAATTTTTGCCACAGGCTTTGCGCAGGCCTTACATCCCTATCGGTCATGCCCGCTTGTCTTTCAACGTCACCAGTTCCTCAGCCGCTGTGGGGTGAACGGCGCAGGTGGCATCCCATTGCGCCTTGGTGAGGCGCGCCTTGACGGCGATACCGGCCAGTTGGATGATTTCGCCGGCATCACCGCCCACAATATGAACCCCTATCACCACATCGCTTTTTTGCTCGACGATCAGCTTCATGAAGATGCGGCTTTCACTGCCGGTAAAGGCTGACTTCATGGGCCGGAAACGCGTCTGATAGACATCATAGGCGATCTTGGCGGCCTTGGCGTCATCCTCACTCAGCCCCACTGTGCCGATTTGCGGCTGCGAAAACACCGCCGTTGGGATGTTTTCATAATCAAAGGCGGTCGGGTTGTCCTTCACCACCGTTTCCACAAAGGCCATTGCCTCGCGGATCGCTACGGGCGTCAAGTTCATGCGGTTGGTGACATCGCCAATGGCGTAGATATGGTCAACTGAGGTGCGCGAATATTTGTCCACCGGAATCCCGCCATGCGCGTCCGGCGTAATGCCCAGGACCTCAAGGTTAAGCCCTTCGGTTTTTGGCTTGCGGCCTGACGCATACAATACCTGATCGACCTTCATGGTCGAGTCATCATTCATGGTGATTTCGACCTGCCCGTCATCCAGCTTCTTCAGGGCCACCGGATCGAGCATGGTGCGTATCTTGATGCCGCGCAGGCTCATCTCATTGGCCAGATGGTCACGCACATCATCGTCAAAACCACGTAAGATTTTCTGACCACGGTAAACCAGTGTCACATCAACGCCCAGGCCATTCATAATACCGGCAAATTCCACGGCAATATAGCCGCCGCCGACAATGGCCATGGTCTTTGGCAGTTCCGGCAGTGTGAACATGTTATTCGAAGTCAGGCCATATTCAGCGACACCCGGACAATGCTGCGGTAAAAATGGCCAGCCACCGACAGCGATCAGAATGGTCCTGGCGGACACGATCCGCTCACCGCCATTTTTCGTGCTCAGCACCAGATGATGTGCGTCCTTAAAGCTGGCATGGGCCGGGATAACCTCAACCCCCGCCTTGACCAGATTAGCCGTATAGATGTGCGACAGGCGCGTCAGCTCAGCCTCATTGGTGGCGCGAAATGCCTGCCAGTCAAACGCCCCTGCATCGGCATCCTTCCAGCCAAAACCGCGCGCATAGTGCACCTGTTCCGATACCTCAGAGGCATAGACCATGAACTTTTTCGGCACACAGCCCCGCAGCACGCAGGTGCCGCCCGGGCGGTCTTCTTCGGCCACCGCCACCTTCAGACCCGCCTGAGAGGCCAGTCTGGCGGCCCGTACGCCGCCCGAACCCGCACCGATAACAAAGAGGTCGTAATCATAGGTTTTCATGTTGGTACCTTCGCACGGACGCCCGCGCTTTAAAAAACTATCCGTTGAACCTACGGATTCAAAACCGTCACGCCGTCCGCGCCGCCGATCAGGGCGATATCCGCCAGATCGAGGAACAGCCCGTGATCGACAACCCCCGTCAGGGATTTCAGCGCATGGCCCAAACCGGCTGGTTCTAAAATCTTGCCACAGGCCACGTCAAAGATAAGATTGCCACCGTCTGTGATCCAGTGGTCATCTCCCTTTTTACGCACCACCGGCATCATCTTGATGTCAAATTCAACCAGAACATCCGAAATGCGATTGACCGTCCCCTTCCACGCAAAGGGTTCCACCTCGATCGGCAAGGGAAACTTGCCCAGAAGCGGCACAAGTTTGGCGGCATCCGCAATAACGATGCACGATTTGGCCTGCTCCCATATCAGTTTTTCCCGCAGCAAGGCCGCCCCGCCGCCCTTAATGAGCGCCAGTCCCGGCCCGACCTCATCGGCACCATCGACGCATAGATCAAGCTGGCCGATATCATTGATGTCATGAACCGTAAGCCCCAGGCTTTCCGCCAGTTGCGTCGTCTGCACCGAGGTCGAGGCCAGGGTCAGCTTCATGCCGGCGCTCACCTGTTCGGCCAGCGCCCTGACGAACCAGGCCGCCGTTGAGCCAGTCCCTAAGCCCACCTTCATGCCGTCCTTGACATAATCGACCGCCGCGCGGCCAACCTGTTGTTTTTGTTCGTCAGGTGTCATTTGGATTTGCTCGCTTTTTCTGCTGCTTTACGCGCTCTGAAGGTTGTCGCCCAGCCACTTTTGACAGTCTGCCTGCCGCGTTCAAACGCCAGAGCGCCCGCCGCCACATCTTCGGTGATGACTGATCCCGAACCCGTCATCGCCCCATCGCCAATCGTCACCGGCGCCACAAGAGAGGTATTCGATCCGATAAAGGCTCCCTGACCAATGGTCGTCTTATATTTGAAATAGCCATCATAGTTACAGAATATGGTACCGGCCCCGATATTGCTGCCGGCACCTATGCTGCCGTCGCCCAGATAGCTGAGGTGATTGGCCTTGGCCCCCTCACCTATGGTCACATTCTTGACCTCGACAAAATTGCCGATATGCGCATCCTTGCCGATATCGGCACCGGGCCTCAGGCGCGCATAGGGGCCTATCAACGCCCCCTCACCTACTTTTGCGCCCTCCAAATGCGAAAAGGCGCGGATCACAGCGCCTGTCGCCACGGTGACCCCTTCGCCAAACACCACATTGGGCTCAATGACCACACCGGCAGCAATGTCAGTATCATGGCTGAAAAAGACCGTATGCGGTGCTGGCATATGGACGCCATTATCCATGAAGCGTTGACGCATGCCGTCCTGCCACAGGGTTTCCAGCACCGCCATCTCGGCCTGACCATTGGCCCCCAGAACCTGATGCGCCTGCGCAAAGGTGACCCGTGGTTGCAAGCCACGCGCACGCGCCAGACCCACAATATCGGTCAGATAATATTCGCCCTTGGAATTTTCATTCTTCACATCGGCCAATAATGAAAACAAAAGCGCCCGATCACAGGCAATCACGCCCGAATTACAGGCCTTAATCGCCAGTTGATCCGGCGTACATTCGCGCATTTCAATAATGGCCTGCAGACGATCACCTTCAAGCAGCAACCGCCCATAGGCCGCCGGATCGGCCGCTTCAAAGCCCAGCACCGCCATATCGGCATCCAGTGCCAAAACAGGTTCCAGCACGTCTGCCGACATCAAAGGACTGTCGGCATAGGTGATGATCACCTTGCCGTCAAAACCGGCCAGCGCCTCACGCGCCGCCAAAACCGCATGGCCTGTGCCCAGAGGCGGATCCTGCGTGACAATATTGTCCGCTCCCACACGCTGAGTGGCCGTTTCGCGTACCTGAGGGCTGTGGTTGCCGACCACCACAATGACCCGTTCACAGCCGACAGCCAAGGCAGCATCAATGGCGCGGTCCAGCATGGTTCGTCCACCCACGCGGTGTAGCACCTTGGGCAGGGGTGACTTCATGCGTGTGCCCTGACCTGCCGCCAGAATGACCGCCGCGCGGCGCGTATTAGGGTTTCCAGCCATGTATCCGACTCTTTTGATTTACAGACAGGCCCGATTTAGCCCAAATCGAAGATGAATTCGACGGTAAACTACGGGGCATGGC